>NZ_ANPF01000069.1:0-84644 GCF_000328325.1 Halobacillus sp. BAB-2008
GGTGCATCTGAGCACCAGGGGGTTTTTATTCAAAATTGATATATATGTTTATATTTGGTTTCGAGATAACGGAGCAGGTAGTCCGGATTAAGTCCTTCTCCTGTGACTTCCGTCAAAATTTCCAGCGGTTTTTTCATTTTTCCATGCCGGTGGATCTTTTCCTTCAGCCATTCCTTAATTATTCGAAAATCGCCTTCCCGAACAGCTTTGTCAACGTCGATTTCTTCTCTCATTTGCGCATCGAATTGAGCAGCGTACATATACCCAAGTGCATAGGATGGGAAATAACCAAAATCACCGCCGGACCAGTGAATATCCTGAAGGACTCCTTCCGCATCTGTATCCGGTCTTACACCGAGGTACTCTTCCATTTTGTCATTCCAACGCGAAGGGAGATCTTTCGCATCCATATCACCGGCGATAAGGGCTTTTTCCAGCTCATAACGAATCATAATATGAAGGCAGTAAGTCAGTTCATCCGCTTCAATTCGGATAAGCGATGGTTTCACTTCGTTGACGGCAGCAAAGAACGAGTTAAGGGAAAGTTCGCGGAAATTATCCGGGGCATACGTTTGAAATAGCGGATAGTGATTCTCCCAGAACTGTTCACTGCGGGCGATGAAATTCTCCCAAAACAATGATTGAGATTCATGGATCCCCATGGACGTGCCTGTAGCAAGGGGTGTGAAAGATAGATCCTCAGATATATTTTGCTCATAAAGGGCGTGTCCGCCTTCATGGATTGTTCCGAAAACAGCCGTTCGGAAGTCGCTCTCATCGTACTTGGTCGTTACCCGTACGTCGTTCACGTTCAATCCGATGGCGAAAGGGTGAACGGTCTCATCCAAGCGTCCTGCATCAAAATCATAACCCATCCGCTTCAAAATTTCTTTACTGAACGCCGTTTGTTGATCTTTAGGAAAATGCCCTTTCAATACAGAAGGATCAGGTTGGGCCGGAGCTTCTTTCACACGACCGAGCAATTCTGTCAACGCTTTTCTTACCTTTGGAAATACTTGATCCAGCAGTTCCACTGTCACTCCGGGTTCATAATTGTTCAACAGCGCGTTATAACGATGTCCATCATAACCCCAATAGTCAGCGAAGGTACGATTGAATTCTACGAGCTTCTCTAAGTACGGGAGAAAACCTGCAAAGTCATTTTGTTCTTTTGCTTCGGACCACTTTGATTCTGCCTTTGACTGCAGGGTGACGTAAGCCCGATACTCATCTGCTGGAATTTTAGCTGTTTTATTATACGTTTCCTCCGCCTCTTCCAGGCATTTGATCACAACAGGGTCTGAAACATTCCCTTTAAGCTTATCGATGCAGTTCCGCATTGCTTCGGAGGTTTGAATTTCATGGACTTTCTGCGCAAGAACACCGAGGACTTCCGAGCGGTTATCCATCGCTTTTTTCGGTGCTTTTGTCCGCATATCCCATGCAATTAAACCAATCGCTTCCCCGTAGGAAGTTTGTTCCCTTAATAAATCCATGAACTCATTCACTGTTTCCTTCATCCCGCGACCTCTCCTTTATCGATTTCTTTTACCGAAATACTGATAATAGTCCGTCTTGATGAATCCGTTAAAAAGCTTCCGTCTCTTTGTAGCCGGCTTTCCATAAAGCTTTTCAAAACCTTCATGGGAAGTAAGGATGTACACGCTCCATGATGGATGATCACGCATGATCGAACCGAGATCCCGGTACATCTGTTCTACCTGCTCCTTCTCTCCCATCCGTTCTCCATAAGGAGGGTTGGAGACAATATACCCATCTTCCTGCTTAGGAGAGAGATCACTCATCTGCATTTGTTTCCACGTGATTAGATCACCCAGTCCTGCCTCCATTGCATTCTCTTTGGCGATATCTATCATCTTCGGATCGATATCGGAGCCTGTAATGGAAAGGGGTTGATCGTAGTTCGCCGCTTCTTCAGCTTCCTGAAAAGCATCATCCCATGCTTTCTGCGGGATAAAGTCCCATCCTTCAGAAGCGAATTCCCTGTTGAAGCCAGGTGCGATATTCTGCCCGATCAGCGCCGCTTCAATGGCAATCGTACCTGAACCACAGAAAGGATCTACAAAGGGTTTATCCGGGTGCCAGTTAGTAATTTGAACGAGAGCAGCAGCAAGGGTCTCTTTAAGGGGAGCTTCCCCCTGACCTGCTCGATAACCGCGTTTATGCAGCCCACTCCCGGAGGTGTCCAATGTGAGAAGAACCTCATCTTTATGAATAGCGACCTCCGTCCGGTAAAAGGCACCCGTTTCCTTCATCCAAGAAGAAACTCCATGCCTTTGTTTTAAACGGTCGACCATTGCTTTCTTAACGATCGATTGACAGTCCGGAACACTGTAGAGCTTGGACTTGACGGATTTACCTATGACAGGAAATTCTCCGTCTTCCGGTATGAATTGTTCCCATGGCAATGCTTTCGTCTGTTCGAACAAATCATCGAATGTAGTTGCTTTGAATCTCCCAACAAGAAGCTTGACACGATCAGCTGTACGAAGCCATAGGTTCGCACGTGGGATTGCGCTTACATCCGCTTCGAAAATAACGCGTCCGTTCTCCACCGTTACTTCGTCATATCCGAGATCCTTTACTTCTTTTGCTACAATTGCTTCCAAACCCATGGCTGCAGTTGCAATCAGTGTGATTTTCTTTTGCAAGTGATTACCTCCTTTAGTTATGTATAAACAGTAAAAAACCCTCCTAAAAAGCAGCGGCTTTTCAGAAGGGTGTATTGTCATCATAAAGCGACCTTTGAATACTCTGTAAGCCATGTTCTGTTCCATAGTACTGCAGACGGTGGTCAACCTCGTACTCCGGTGGCAATCATCTATCTGCCGTCTTACAACGACCTCTCCTTCCGTTTGATTCCTTCCAGAGAGTGCCCCTACCTATATTTGGGTTGCTCGCTCGCGGGGTTTACCTCGTTCCACCCGGCGTATTTCTACGACGGCTCCGTCACTGTGGCACTTTCAAGGTATTCCTTCCTTATCCGAAGACTTAGGAAGTTTCCCTGCCGTTAGTTCAAAAAGAACTACCTTGACTTATGGTTTCGTCAAGCACGAACACTACAGACATTTCAGCCTGTGCGAGCATGGACTTTCCTCTGCATGTAGGACATGCAGCGATTACCCGAGTATTCAAATGTTTGGTTGTGACGTACATAAGTGACGCACTTGACAAAGTATAGCAGATATTACTCTGTTTGTCATTGGTAATCTTGCATCAATCTGCGTATTTGTTGCCAAAAACCGCTTTTTCCAAATTGGAAACTCGTTTCAAAATATCATAGTTGACTTGGTGATTACCTGTATTGCTTTGTCTTTGGCGGGGCGCCTGTTCTCTTGATGAGAGCTTCTTCAAGCGTTCGTTTTCCTGTTGTAGACGCTCAATTTCCTGTTGAAATCGATCGTAATCCTGAATGATAAGGTCCAAATACTCATCGACCTCTTCCTGGTTGTACCCCCGCATGGAGGTCTTGAAATCTTTCTCCAGTATGGCCTTGCCTGTCAAGTGATATTCTTCTGAATTCATTATCATTTCACCTCTGTTCAGCACATTATATATATTTTTTCAAAAGGTTGGCCAAATGTCAATTTGACTTTATGGAAAGTTTCATTGATTCCAGTAATCCGGATCGCTCATACGCCTTTCCTCCACCGTTTCTTCAAGGTCCAGGGGAGTAATGTAAAGAATTTGATAATCTTTTGTTTCTTTATACTTTTCCGCCGTTTTAAGGAAATAATCAGGACTCCCCTTCGTATCTTCATCGTAAAGAACGAGGCAGCCGTCCGAGTGCTCAACCAGAAACTGGTCTCTGGCACGGAACTGATATGGTCCGTCATATCCTTTCTGGTAGAGGGGGCGGAAGAAGTCTGCCAGCATCGTCACTTCTTCATACACTTGCTGAAGATCTTCCGGCCAGCGCTCCTGCTGATTTTCGAACGGCGGGAGGATTCCAAGCCTAATATCATAGCCCTCCTCCTTCAAATCCAGAACAACCTCTGCTGTCCACAGTTCCACACCCATTTGACCGGAGTGGATCACCCACTCCAGCCCCTCTTCCATATAGGCTAACAATCGTTTACGTATCGTTTCTTTCACAAATTCAATTTTATGGTCGTTGGCTTTAAATATACCAATTTCCATCGGTTTGTATCCTGTGACGACGACAGTCTTCATTATGTACCCTCCTGCATCCGTGTAACCTTTCTCTATTTTAATACGGATATTGGGAAAAATAAAACAAGCCCCGGGTCCCGAGGCTTATTTTATTCTGTTATTCCATTTCAGGACCCATCATCATCGGCATTTGGTTCATCATCGGCATTTGGCCCTGACCCATCATTTGCTGCGGCATTTGGCCCTGACCCATCATCGGCATTTGATTCATCATCGGCATTTGGCCTTCCTGACCCATCATCTGCTGAGGCATCATCGGCATCTGCCCTTGACCGCCCATAGGCATCTGCCCCATATCCTGGTTCATATACTCCATCCAGTTATAGTCTGGAGATGACCCTTGCGGATAAGCGAACTCTTGAGTTTGGAAACTGTTCTGTTCGGATACCATATAAGGGAAGTAATGGAAGTTATTTAACAAATGATGATTTTGGACAAGCACGTGAGTCGGATGAATATAATCCTGATTTTCTACGAAGTGGTTATCTACCACACACTGTTGAACGGGACATACGATAGGTCGACGGTTGCACGCAGGTTGAGCAGCAGGACCGCAACCGCAGGAACCTTGCATTGAATGATGCATACAGCTTTCACTCCTTGTTCTGTTATTCCTTATCAGCGTATGTCATCATTCCTGAGAACGTACTGGGCGATATCACCATCTATTCCTATTTTATGCTGTGTCCCTTCCTTTTTCCATACAAAAAAAGGGTGCTCACACACCCTTTTGCATCATCATTCTCCGGTTAGATCGGTGGACTGGAACGAAAACGGCAGAATCTCGTCCATTGTAAACGTCTTCGTTTCGCCTCCTAGATTCGTCGTATAAATCGTAGTATCGGTTGTAAAGAATTCGCTCATTACTTGACGACAGGAACCGCATGGCGGTACCGGACGCTTTGTATCAGCGGCGACAGCCAGTGCCTGAAACCTGCTGTGACCTTCCGACACAGCTTTGAAAATGGCAACCCTTTCTGCACAGCAGCTGACAGGATATGCCGCATTCTCAATATTACAACCTGTGTAGACACTGCCGTCTTCTGTAATTAAAGCAGCACCTACAGGAAATTTCGAATAAGGAACATAGGCATGTTCTCTGATTTTTTTCGCTTCTTCGATCAACTGTGTATGATCCACGTTATCCCCTCCCTTAATATGGGAACGTAATTATATATAAATTTTCTGAATTTGTAAAGCGATTACAAAATAAGGGCTCAGCACATCGGCAGGTTAAATAGTTGACACCTGTGTCAGAAAAAAGTTTATACTTAGAATGCATCATATAAAACATAGATTTGGGAGGGAAAAACAAGGTGAAATCTATCCTTACTTACAAAAAGATTGTATGGGTGTTCATAGCGCTTCTCGTTTTCACGGGAATTTTCACTTATCTACAGCTTCCGAAAAGGGAAATTCCGGAGATCAACGTTAATGTAGCATCCATATCGACTGTATATCCCGGGGCAACACCGGAAGAAGTGGAAAGGACCATCACGAATCCTGTGGAAGAAGAACTTCTTTCCATTGAAGGTGTCGATGAAGTAACTTCCGCCTCCACTGCCGGCTTCGGTTCTATAACCGTGACCCTGGCCGGGGATGCGGATCGAAACACGGTAAATTCGAAAATCAATCAAGCTGTATCAGACGTTTCCAGAAGTTTTCCTGACGAAGTTCAAGACCCTTCTATTAATACGGACGTATCCGGATCAGCAGTGGCTTCTTATCATCTGCTCGCGGAAAATACAGAAACTCTTTACGGTCTCCGCGATCAACTGAATGATTGGGAGGAAGAGTTAACATCGATTAACGGTGTGGAATCCATTATGATTAAGGGCCTTCCGGATCAGAAGGTTTCCGTTTCTCTCGATAATGAGCAGCTCGAAGAGAATCAAATTCAACCGTTCAACGTTATTAGTACTATTCAGGAAGAAATCGGTCCTGCAGCCATTGGAACGGAAGAACAGGACAATGAAATCAAACAGCTCATTTTCAACAAATTTAAGAGTGTGGATGAGCTGAATGATCTTGGGGTCGGAACGAACGACCAGGGAGATTCCGTCACATTGTCAGATATAGGCACCGTATCAGTGGCAAATGAGGATGCGGATGATTTAATTACTTATGATGGTCAATCGGCACTTTCGGTTACGGTAATGGCCGATGAAGGAGTAAACATCTCCTCCGTTCAAGATCAAATTACTGAAAAGTTGGATACCTTGAAAGAAGAGCTTCCAAGCGAGATAACCGTCGATCGTTTTTATACACAAAGTACGATTATCGATGAAGTTTTTAATAACTTAATAACATCCCTTGCTATTTCATTCTTTGCAGTTATCGTCATCATGGTCTTGGGACTTCCATTGTCATCCGCCCTTTTGGTTGCTTTGGCCATCCCCATTTCCATTATCATCGGACTGATTCCACTGCCTTATGCAGGGGTGGACCTCAATCAAATATCCATAATTGGAATGATTATAGCCATTGGTATCCTTGTTGATGACGCCATTGTCGTTAACGATAACATTCAACGAAGATTCCAGCTTGGAGACGGGCCTTTGGAAGGAACTGTTAAGGGTGTACAGGAAGTAGGTAAATCGATCATCACCTCTACGTTGATGATTATTTTCAGCTTCTTCCCGTTAACGTTCATCTCTGGTTCCAACGGCGATTTCATACGTGCCCTTCCTTCTGTACTCATCTTTACCGTCATTGCTTCAACCTTTATCGCATTGACATTCATCCCAACTGTTCAATACGCAAGAAAACGGAACAGTAAGAAGAAGACGAAAGCGAAGACGGGACTGCTTGGCGGCCTGTTCAATGGAATGGAGAAAGTTTATGCAGACAAAATCCTTCCGAAAACAACGAAGAAACCATGGTTAACGACCATATCCGGTCTTGTCCTTTGTCTGCTGCTTGCTTTATTGGCTATCAAAATTCCATTTGAGTTCTTCCCGGCAGCCGACCGCCAGGAAGTTACCATTTCCATCGAGAATCAGCAGGGTACACCTCTCGAGGATACAAAAAATCAGCTGCAATCTATGGAAGAATACTTGGAAAGCAAGGATGAAAATATTACCGAAACGGCTGTTTATGCCGGATCCGGCCTTCCTAATATCTTTAATTCGGGTCTTCAGCGTTCTGGAGAAAATACCGGACAGCTGCTCGTTCGTATTGACAGAGAAAAAACGAGCGCATCCGATTTTATTAAGGAATGGGAAGAACCTTTAAGAGAAGAATTTCCAGATTCTGAAATATTCCTGGAAACGATTGTATCCGGACCACCTCCTTCTCCACCAGTTCAAGTGAAGATTCAAGGGCCGGAGCTTTCCCCACTTGTCGAGGAAGCGAAAAAAGCACGGGACCTGCTTTCGGATGTTGAAGGTGCAGAAATCGCGACCGTCAATGCTGGTGAAGGACAGTCCTTTATTGAATATAATCCGGATCGTGAATTACTCAAAGATAATAACATCACGATCGATCAAGTCACATCGCTCATCCAACTGGCAAATACCGGCGTGCCGCTTGGTACTTTCGACAATGGCGTGGAGCGTCTTCCAATAGAAGTGAAAATTGATGACGGAGTGGCGAACGGCGTCGACTTAAGTGCACTTTCCATTGCCGGAAACACGGCAGGCCAATCCGGACCTCCGGAAACTATATCTCTTGAAGACGCGATTTCTACCGAAGAGGTTGAACAAATCGGAGTAATTCCCCACCTTGACGGTACGAGGACGATTACCATTGAGGCCTATCCGGAGGAAGGTAAGGATCAAACGTTCTCTGCTGGAGCAGAAGACGTGATCGCAAAAATCAAAAACGAACTTCCGGAGAACTATTCCCTCGTTGAAACAGGTGAATCAGATGCTACAACAGACTTCTTCGTGGAAGTCGCTAAATTGTTTGTTATCGTCTTGTTCCTTATTTACTTGACGATTGCTATCCAGTTCAATTCCCTGTTGATGCCGCTGCTTATTACAGGAACGGTATTCTTGGCGATTACAGGTGCCATCGTAGGACTGTTTGTATCCGGTGAACCATTGAGCTTCCTTGCAGTTCTCGGTATTGTTTCTTTATCTGGAATCGTAGTAAGGAACTCGGTCATTCTGGTCGAATTCATCGAGCAGAACATTGAAAGGTATGGTTCTATAAGGGAAGCCGCCATCGAGGCAGGAAGGGCAAGAATACGCCCGATTGTTCTGACGTCCCTCACATCGATTGCTGCTCTTGTGCCAATTATCATTACAGGAGACGTATTGTTTAAACCACTCGCGATATCGATTGTCTCGGGTCTGTTGTTCTCGACCATACTAACCTTGTTGCTTGTTCCATCTTTCTATTTGATTATTGCAAAGGTCACGAAAAGAAAGACAGCAGAATAAAATGAAAAGAAGCTCCCGGACGGGAGCTTCTTTTACATATCAATCCATATCTGAAAGGAGCATATCCAGTACATAATGAGAAGACTGGTACAATTCTTTATACCTTTTCCTCTCGACATCCAAATAATAGCTGTGCAAAATAATCATTTCGACATTCTCGTGGGTGGATTTCACCTGATTAGGATGAACTGAGGAATTTCGGTTTTTCACGAATGCTTCCGCGGCCGCCATCCAATTGCTGGTAAGATCAAACAGAGGTGCGGTTTCTTTCTTAACCATTTGAAAAAATTCGTGGCTCCTTCGATCGACAGGACCTTCTGTGTTGAGGAACTTTTGGTGAAGTTGGTCGATCATCTCTTTCATTTCTTCTGTATACGTTCTTATTGACATAGGACTCACCTTTTTACATCTACTTTAGCACGGAAGATAATATAGAAGCAAAAATTTAACCGACCGTCCTTTGTTTCGCTTCTTTAACAGCTGAAAGAAGGTGTGCCCTTTGTAAAGCAGCGCCTGCACGCTGTCTGTTAACTGTCAACTGCATAACATCTTCCCTGACTTTCTCTATGTCCTTCCGATGGGAGACCGTCATCGAAAAGACGATTTCATCCGTCTTCATAGACAGCCGGCGCTCCAGCAAGGCGAACTTATCACGGATGTTGGACAGCTGCTGTTCGAATTCGACCGGTGTGACGACCTGACTTTTTTTCAAAAGAATCTCCTCCTCATTTCTGGTAATAACATTTTCGCCAGGGAATGCATAAGTCCTTCCCCGTTGACAAGACTAGAACTAAAGCTACAAAACAAGCCACTATCACAAGACCCTTCGACACAAAGGAGGTCATGACCATGGCGAAGAAAAAAGATCAAAAAGCAAAGAAACCGACACCTGCCAAAACGGGAAACCCGAAGCTTGAGGGGGAGAATCGTCCGTCCACCTAAGACGTCAGAGCTGCTGCTATGCTATAGCAGCAGCTTTTTTTCAACGATTCCCCCTTAAAACCTCAACCCTTGACGAATAAATTAGATGGGTTTCACGTTTGATGATTCCGGGTATAACATGCCGGTGCTCCCCAAAAAAGCTTGTCGGTTTTGTGAAAAAATGAAACTTTTTTGTTGTTCACACGTCTAACATATTTGAACCATTTTGATATATCCTTCGACCCTTATTTTTGTTATGATACTCTCATGGCTATAAGGAGGGATGGCGTTTGAATTATCCCAACGGGAAGCGCGCTATAAAGCATTCGCTCGCCCCAAAAGGTAAGACGAAGACAGATTTCAGCAACCGTGGGATGTCTTTGGAAGAGGATATTAATGTGACCAACGAGCACTACCTTGCGTCTCAGAAAGCCGTGGTCCATAAAAAACCGACACCGGTACAAATTGTAAATGTGGATTACCCGAAACGAAGCGCTGCCGTTATCAAAGAAGCATACTTTAAACAAGCTTCGACGACAGACTTCAATGGAGTTTATCGCGGGAAATACATCGATTTTGAAGCGAAAGAGACGAAAAACAAAACGTCCTTTCCCTTAAGTAACGTACACCAGCATCAGATCGATCATATGAAGGCGGTTCAACTTCACGGCGGCATCAGTTTTCTGATCGTCAAATTCACCCCTTTGGATGAGGTCTACCTCCTCCCTGCTCAAGATTTATTCGTTTATTGGGACGAGCAGTGGCAAGGAGGTCGCAAATCGATTCCCTACTCCTATATTAAACAAAAAGGAAGCTTGATTCCTTTCCGTTATCAGGCACGGGTCGACTATGCTTCTGTACTCGATAAGCTCTATTTTTGAAATGGAGGAAAGATAAATGTCCAACGACAGCCAATCGCGTTCAGCACGAAGAAAGCAAGCTCAAAGCACGAAAAAAGGAAAAAACAAGAAAACTGGAAAAGTAAAACGTATATTTATGATCCTCTTTACCATCGGCTTACTTCTGGCCCTCGGTGTAGGACTATTATTCAGCTACTACATCGTCACAGCACCGGAACTCGATGCATCGAAATTATCCGTTCCTTTCTCTTCGAAAGTGTACGATCAAAATGATGAACTGGTTGCTGACCTTGCCAGCGATGAAAAAAGAACGAAAATTACTTATGACGATATTCCACAAGTCATGGAGGATGCGGTTCTTGCGACAGAAGACGTTCGCTTTTATGACCATATGGGAATCGATTTCCGACGAATCGGAGGTGCCGTCATTGCGAACATAACCGGCGGCTTCGGAGCACAAGGTGCCAGTACTATAACCCAGCAGGTTGTCAAAGAGTCGTTCCTTTCCCAGGAGAAGACGCTTAAACGTAAAGTCCAAGAGCAGTACCTGGCAATAAAACTCGACCAGGAATACACAAAAGAAGAAATTCTTGAAATGTACCTGAACAAGATCTATTACGGGGACGGAGCCTACGGTGTCGCGGTAGCGGCCGAAACTTACTTCGGCAAAAAAGACTTGAGCGAACTCACGCTCCCGGAAGCCGCTCTGCTTGCAGGACTGCCTCAGCGTCCAAGCGGATATATGCCATACGATCATCCTGATTTGGCACAAAAACGAAAAAACACCGTTCTCAGCCTGATGGTCCAGCACGGAAAGATCACCGAAGCGGAAGCCGAAGAAGCGCGTAACGTGAAGGTGGAAGATATGCTTGTCGAACGCCAGACGGAAAAAGCAACACCTTACCAGGCGTTCATCGACCGCGTGGAGGAAGAAGTACGAGAGAAAATGGATGGTGCGGAAATCTATGAGGATGGATTGAAAATCTATACCACTCTTGATACCGACGCACAGGATAATGTCCAACAAATGCTGAGCAACGAAGGTCCAATCGCGTGGCCGGATGATGAACTTCAAACAAGCCTGGCAGTTACGGATACTAAGACCGGTGCGATCCGCGCCATCGGCGGGGGACGCAACTATCAGAAAGGCGGTTATAACTATGCAACAGATATCAATCGCCAGCCTGGGTCGACGTTCAAACCGATAACGGCTTACGGCCCTGCCATCGAATATGACAAGATCTCTACGTATCACCAAATTAAAGATGAGAAAACCGATTTCGGTAACTGGAGCCCAAACAACTTCGATAATCAATTCCGCGGATGGGTTTCTGCTCGTTATGCTTTAAGCAGGTCCTTAAATATTCCGGCTATTAAAACCCTTCAGGAAGTAGGCGTCGGCAAAGGGCAGGACTTTGCGGAAGGATTAGGCATCGACTTCGGTGAAGATGGAATGGCCTTAAACGATGCAATCGGCGGCGGTAATACCGGCGTCAATCCGGTTCAACTTGCCGGTGCGTATGCCGCATTTGGTAACGAAGGTGTGTATAATGAGCCGTTCACGGTAAGAAAAGTAGAAGTTCCCGGAGAAGGGACTATTGACCTTACTCCAGAGCCGGAATCAGCGATGAGCAGCTACACTGCTTATATGATTTCAGACATGTTGAAAACGACCATGACAGAAGGTTCAGGGCGTGCCGCCAATATTTCCGGGCTCCCTGTAGCTGGTAAAACAGGAACCACCAACTTTGGTGATGTGGCACCTGACTCCTGGTTCAGCGGCTATACGACGAATTATACGATATCGATCTGGACCGGATACGGAGAGGATAATTCACGCGGATTGTCCGATGCTTCGAAAGATATTCCGAAGCAAATCTTTAAACCACTGATGACCGAGTTGTCGCAAGGGGTGGAAACGAAAGACTTTAGTAAACCGGACACCGTTGTTTCCGTCGATGTAGAAGAAGGATCCAATCCTGCACGTCTTCCAAGTGCCTATACTCCGGAAAGCAGAATCGTGACCGAATTGTTCCACGTTGACAATCAGCCATCTAAAGTTAGTAAGACGTTCCAGAAACTGGATTCCGTTAAAGGATTAGCTGGTAAATTCAATGAAGAAACAGGAAGCATCGATCTGAGTTGGAAATATGGAGATGCAGATGGAGTCACCTTCCGGGTCGCAGCATCCATTGACGGCGGAGAGAGCAGAGAACTTACGACTACCGGTGATACAAGTCTGGAGATCACCAATGTCAATCAAGGTTCAAGCTACGAATTCTCCGTTACCGCCATCAGCAGCGATGAGGATGCTCAAAACAGCGATCCTGCTACCGTCCGTGTCGATACCCCTGGTTCCAATGAAGAACCGGAAGAGGAAGCAGAAGAAGAACAGGACGAGTCGCAGGAAGAGAACACCGAAGAACAGCCGGAAGATGAACAACAGCAGGAGAACGAACAGGAAAATCAAGATCAAACGGACGACAGTGGAAACGATCAAGGAAATGAAAACGAAAATGATTCAGGTAACAACGGCCAAGGTAACAACGGTCAAGGAAACGGCGGGCAAGGCGGAAATAATAACGGCTCAGACGAGCAGCAAACGCCTGAACCTCCTCAAGAGGAACCACCAGCTCAAGACCAACCGGCCGATCAGCCCGATCAACAGCCGCAGGAAGAACCTGCTGCCTAACAAAAAAACACCCTCATTCGAGGGTGTTTTTTTCATGTTGTGCTTTTTTACGCATACGCTTTTGACCTTCTCTGCATAAATCCAGCAGAGGACAGGCTTCACAGTTCGGGCGTTGTGCTTTGCAGTGATAACGCCCGAAGAAAATCATCCGGTGATGGGTATCGCTCCATTCCTCTCTCGGAATTTTACGCATTAACGTCTTTTCCACTTCCAACACAGAATCCTTCCATCTGCAGATTCCAAGCCTTTTTGACACCCTTTCCACATGGGTATCGACAGCGATCGCAGGTTCCCCGAATGCGACGGATGCGACAACGTTCGCCGTTTTCCTTCCTACTCCCGCCAGACTTTCCAGCTCTTTTTGAGTAGGCGGTACTTGACCGTCAAACTGGAGGATGAGTGTTTCGGATAATTTCTTGATGTTTTTCGCTTTATTCCGGAACAGTCCAATCCTTTTTATATCGTCCTGCAGTTCTTCCAGGGAAACATCAATATAATCTTCCGGTGTCTTGTATTTGGCAAACAACCCGGGGGTTACCTTGTTCACAAGGGCATCTGTGGCCTGTGCAGACAAAACGACAGCGACGAGCAGTTCAAACGGATTACTGTGATTCAGCTCACATTCCGCCTCCGGAAACATTTCTTCAAAGGTATCTAAACAGTAACGAATTTGTGTTTTATTCAGCATAACGGTTCTTAAGAGTCCTCCTCCAACCAGTTATAATACAACGATATATCCTTTTTCTTACTTTCCTGCGGACGCGTCTGTCTTGGCTGCTGGCCCTGTCTGAACTGCTTTCCCTGCTCCCTCGCCTGTTCGACAGTCCGAATTCCTTTCCTGTTCCACTCTCTTAGAATACGGTCAATATATTTGAAGTTCAATTTACTCATCAAAACAGCTTCCCGAAGCGCGGCTTTAATCAGTGCAGGTGATTGTTTTTCTTCATCCAGCCATATATTAATGGTTTCAATTTCAAATGGAGACAACGGCCTTCCAAACTCCTGTTCAAACAGCGGGAATATATTTTCATTGTAAGAAGCGGAACTACTCGTTTGGACTTCTCTCGTTACGGTGAAAAGTTTTTCAAACAGCGGTTCCATCGAGTAACTTTCATTCAAAACGTGATCGCTATGATTCTGTTCGATCGTCAGCATCCGTTTCTGGATAAGACTCCGCAATACTTTGGAACAGTCCTGAGCAGAAAGCGTGGAATGATCAGCTATTTCCTCGGGTGTAGGAAATCCGTTACCATCTGCACGGAAACGATGTATCTGCAACAAAATAACAAGTTCCGTTTCGCTTATGTTCAGCTTCTTATAATGCATCAACAAATGCTTGGGAACGACCATTTGGTTGTCCATGATGTTTTGGAAGCTTTGGTATTTAGCCAAACAAATCCCTCCGTTTTTTCGTATATACCTAAATGGAATGAAAAACACCGATCCGCCAGAGGCGAGGCATCGGTGCTTCTTCCACATTTCATGCAGTTCTTAAGGGTAAAGTCTGTTGAGCAGACGCGGAAATGGAATCGTTTCACGAACATGCTCGACGCCGGCGATCCAAGCAACTGTTCTTTCCAGACCCAATCCGAATCCGGAGTGTGGAACGCTGCCGTACTCCCGTAATTGAAGGTACCATTTATAAGCATCATCCGTTAAACCGTGCTCTTCGTACCGTTGTTTCATCAATTCGAGATCATCGATCCGCTGGGAACCTCCAATGATTTCCCCGTACCCTTCAGGAGCAATCAAGTCCGCACAGAGGACAACTTCCGGGCGTTCCGGATCAGGCTTCATGTAGAACGCCTTAATTTCAGCAGGGTAGTTGGTTATGAATACAGGTTTATCATAGCTTTCGGCGATGGCTGTTTCATGCGGAGCCCCGAAGTCTTCTCCCCACTCAATGTCATCGAATCCTTTGTCCTTCAAGAGCTGAACCGCATCATCATAACTGATGCGCGGGAAAGGTGCCTGAATTTGTTTGAGCTTTTCTGTGTCACGCCCAAGTGCTTCCAATTCAATGGCACAGTTTTTCAGCACAGACTGAACAACGTGGGATACGTACTGCTCCTGAACTTCCAGGCTTTCCCCGTGTTCCATAAATGCCATTTCCGGTTCGATCATCCAAAACTCAATTAAATGACGGCGTGTTTTCGACTTTTCAGCACGGAAAGTCGGCCCGAAACTGAATACTCGACCGAATGCCATCGCAGCAGCTTCCATGTACAACTGACCACTTTGAGAAAGATAGGCATCCTCTTCAAAGTACTTGGTGTGAAACAGTTCTGTAGAACCCTCTGCTGATGAACCCGTCAGGATCGGCGGGTCGATTTTGACATAACCGTTATCGTTGAAGAATTCATACGTTGCACGAATAATTTCATTACGAACGCTCATGACGGCATGCTGACGTTTGGAACGCAGCCATAGGTGCCTGTGATCCATCAAAAATTCCGTTCCATGTTCTTTCGGTGTTATGGGATAATCGACCGCCTCGTGAATGATTTCGAAGTCCGTTACCTGCATTTCATATCCGAGCGGTGAGCGGGTATCTTCGGCAATCACACCTGTTACGTAAAGGGACGTCTCTTGTGTTAGCGCTTTGGCCTCTTGGAACTTGTCTTCTCCAATATCTGCTTTGACGACAATACCCTGCATGAAGCCCGTTCCGTCACGAAGCTGCAGGAAGGCAATTTTACCACTTGACCGCTTGTTGCTGAGCCAGGCTCCAATCGTTACTTTCTCTCCTATATATTTTGCTGCTTCTTTAATAGTTGTCTTCAAAATAATACCTCCAACATTGCTTTATGATTGATGATTTTCTACGAACCGTTTGATTCGTTCCGCAGCTTTTTCCAGCTGGTCTAATGAAGTTGCGTAGGATAGTCGGACATTATCCGGACTTCCAAAGCCGGAACCCGGAACGAGTGCTACTTTCTCTTCATCAAGAAGAGCCTTCACCCATTCATCCACATTTCCGAAACCGCCTTGCTCTGCTGCCTGTTTCACGTTCGGGAACAAATAGAAAGCCCCTTGCGGCTTCACGCATGTCACTCCCGGAATTTCCACAAGCCGTTGATAAAGAACATCCAAACGTCCTTTAAATGCTTCTTTCATTTCTTCCACCTTCTCTTCAGAGCCCGTATACGCTGCCAGTGCTGCGTATTGAGCGATAGAAGTCGGATTGGATGTCGAGTGGGAAGCCAGGTTGGACATCGCTTTAATTATGTCTTTGTTTCCGGCGGCAAATCCGATTCGCCACCCTGTCATCGAATGAGACTTTGACACACCGTTGATAATGACGGTCCGGTCGTATAATGCGTCAGAAATCTGAGCGATGGACACATGTTGCTCATCCGTATAAATCAGCTTCTCATAGATTTCGTCGGAAATGATAAGGATATCGTTTTCCTCGCATACGCTGCCGAGAGCTTCCAGCTCGTCCTTGGAATACATCATCCCCGTCGGATTGCTCGGTGAGTTGATGATGACCGCTTTTGTCCGTGACGTTATAGAATTCTTGAGCTGTTCCGGAGTTAATTTAAAGTGGTTCTCCTCTTCTGCTGCCACGATCACCGGATTACCTTGTGCAAGCTTGATCTGCTCCGGATAGCTGACCCAGTACGGTGCAGGGACGATTACTTCATCGCCCTCATTCAGAAGAACTTGGAACAGTGTAAATAAGGCATGCTTCGCTCCTGTAGTTACAATAATCTGTTCGTTTGTATAGTTCAACCCTTGATCGCGTTTCAACTTGCTCGTAATACTGTTCTTCAATTCCGGAATTCCGCCAGCTGGAGTATATTTCGTCATACCTTCGTCCATCGCCCGTTTGGCAGCATCCAATATGTAGGACGGAGTATTGAAATCAGGCTCGCCTGCACCCAAACCGATTACATCGTGCCCTTCTGCTTTTAATGCTTTGGCTTTCGCTGTGATGGCCAGGGTGGTGGATGGCGTTAATGATTGAACACGTTCAGCTAATTGCATATTTTTCACTCCTATTATTGGGTTCGTTTAAAGGCGAAACGTTGATCGAAATTATCGCCGGATAATGTAAAATAGTCGAATACATAGCGGTTCTGCTCATCTATATACGTGAGCTGAAACACTGGTTCTTGTTCTTCATATCCATATTGAATATCTTTGAATTGGCATGATGCACACGATTGCTGCCACTGTTGTCTCATCGCTTCAGGAGATATTTGACCACTCATATCTTCCACCTTCAGCACCTTCTTTTCAGAAAGGTCGAGAAAAGCAAGTTGCTCTGTGCCATTCTCTGTACTTCCCTTTACGATATGGATAGGAATGTTACCGTTGTAGGTTGACACATTCTCCACATTTGCAAGGTCCGTCTCTGCTAATGCGAGAGCTTCCGCCTCTGTCTGACCAGCTTCTCTATCGTGACTGATGCTCGTGTACATCCATACAAGGAAGGAAACACCAAGAAGCAGAACCACCGCCAGAGCTGTCAGAGAAAACCACACCCACTTAGGTACGGTAAATCGTGAAGACTGCTGTCTCAGCATCGTCATCATCTAAAGCCAGTCCAAACATGAGATTATTTTCTTTTAATGTCCGATTCAAGGTATCGACGACTTTATATAGGTCGTCTGATTTCTGAATCCTGACGGTCGATAATGTTTCAATTTTTTTGTCCATCGTCAAACCTCCATGGTACTTTGTATTACCAGTATTGAATTTCCCGTCTTACATTATAACAGTTTCTATTGATTTGTTCTGCGCTTATTACAACCAATTTTCAATTTTATCAATGAGCTGACGTGTGGATTGATAACTTACCGGCACCTCCGGGAGCGAGTCCAGGAAGTGTTTTCCATATTTGGCCTCCATAAGGCGCTGGTCACAGATGAAGATGATTCCTCTGTCGCTGTCACTTCGAATTAAACGACCGAATCCCTGCTTGAATCGAATAATGGCGTTTGGCAGAGATTTCTCCATGAAGGAGTTTCTCCCTTCTTTCTTGAAACGGTCTTTCCGAACCGCCTGCACAGGCTGATCAGGCGGTTGGAATGGCAGCTTGACCATCATGACGCAAGATAAATCATCACCGGGGATGTCCACCCCTTCCCAGAAAGAACTCGTACCGAGCAGAATCGATTGATCGAACGCCTGGAAGTTTTTCTTAAGCCTGTCACGACTCCCACTCGAAATACCCTGAGCAAAAATCATGAATTCTTCGGGATCAATAAATTCTTTAAGCAGCAGGTAGGTCTTCTTCAACATATCGTAGGAGGTGAAGAGGACAAGCATCCTGCCTTTGGTCACCTGTGCGATAGAATACACGGCTTCACTGATTGCTTCAATGAACGATTCAGGATCGTCTTTTACACTTGGGAAATCGTTCGGTACCATTACTTGAACTTGGTTGCGGTAATCGTAAGGAGAAGGAATCTGGACTTCCATGGTTTCCTCTAAATCCAATCCAAGGGAACGCCTCATATAGTCAAAGGAATGATCGGTGGCGAGCGTCGCACTCGTTAAAATGACACTCTCTTTTTTATGGAACAATTTCCTTTGGAGTAACCCGGCTACGTCAAATGGCTCACTGAAAAGATAGATGGAGTTTGCCGCACCTTCCCCTTCAATTTCAATCCATTTCACTTCGTCTTGGTCCAAGTCGAAATAATGAATCAGCTCTAAACGGACCGTCCTGCACAATTCCAGCTGGGTTTGTATCCGAGTAATGACCACGGGAATGCCATTATCTTCTTTCAAGGAAAGAAGAGTGGCAAGTTTCTCTTCCATAGCTGACATTTGAACGACCATTTTCTGAACGGCAGCAAGAAAACGATGGGACATTTCTTTCGCTGTTGTAATAAAAGACGGCAATGCCGAAGGCTGCAGCAGAAACTGCATTCTTCCTACATCGCTTCTTCCCTTATCGGAGCGCTTCTCTTTTTTTACATTCTGGTGTATATATTTGGACAGCTGACTCAATTCTTCTTTGGCCTCATCTACAGCGTACTGGCCTTTACGCAAGTGTTGAGAAAAGCCGGTCGGAAGCTTCCACGGTCGGTACATGCCCTTTTGGAATATCTCCCCGCATTGACTCAAATGACGCTGCAGTTCTTTGTAATCCATCCGAACTCCGAAATAGCGGTTTGCCACCGACTCCAAGTGGTGGGCTTCATCGACGACAGCGCACGAATATTCCGGTAACACAGGGTCTTCCCTGACCATATCCATACAAAACAAAGCATGGTTCGTAATGATCAAATCCGCTTCCAAAGCCCTTTTCTGCGCCCATTGAAAGAAGGAATCATCTATGTAGCCCAATTGCACATTCTTCGATGACTGCTCAGCGGAAACTTTATGCCAAAACTGTCTTCCATTGGAAGGGAGTTGAATTTCATCTACATCACCAGTGCGCGTCCGTGTCAGCCATACGAGAATCATCCCTTTAGTAAGAGCAATATCATAGTTGTCCTGACTCGAATGCTCCAGTTCATAACGAAAATGAACGAGACTGATATAATGCCCTTTCCCTTTATAGAGAACGGCTTTCAGAGGCCTTGGAAACATCCGTTCAATTTTAGGGATTTCATCTTCAAGCAGCTGCTTTTGAAGGGAGGTCGTGTACGTTGTGATGACAACTCGTTTCTCTTCTTTTAAGGCATGAAAGGCAGAAGCAAGCAGATAAGCAACGGATTTTCCCGTCCCAGTCCCGGCTTCTATAATCGCGTGCCTCTTATTCTCCAGCGCACGATAAACGCGGTCGGTCATCTCCTTTTGACCAGCACGGTTTTCATAACCCTGAACGATGCTCTTCAATCCTTCATTCCCTTCGTAGACCTGGTTCTTCCAATTACGGAAATCCAGAAGGCGCGTTCCAGAAACATCGGTGCTCCGCTGCAGCTGTTTCCGGATGGGAATCCCGTGATGGATGTCGAATTCCCGACTAACAGTTCGTCCGTACCGCTTACCTTCCATATATTTTATTAAAAACGGCCGAAAATCACTTTTAAGCTTTGGTTCCACCTTTAAAAGGTGGTCGAGCGTCTTTTCAGGTAAACCCTCCATTTGCCCCAATAAATAGAGCAGTAAATCAGATGTTACCTGAGCATCGGATAGTGCTCTGTGAGGGCGGTCATGCCCTAATCCAAGACGTTCAGCCAGCTGACCCAATTTGAATGTCGGGGATGTGGGAAGCATAAGTCTGGCGAACTCCACCGTGTCGATGATCGGGTTATGTAGTGGCGGAAGTCCGCATCGTTTAAATTCGTCGTTAAGGAAGCCTAAATCGAACTCAATATTGTGCGCTACTATGTAGGCATGGTCAAAAAGAGGATGAATATCCTCTGCAATTTCTGAAAACAGCGGGGCTTCCAGGACATCCTCTTCCTTAATTCCTGTCAGGGAAGATACAAAAGGAGGGATCTCTCTTTCTGGATAAACAAGGGAGGAGAATTCCTCCAACGTTCTTCCCTCTTCCGTGACGACCACGACCCCTATCTCGATAATCCGGTCCCCTTTAGAAGCTGCGTTTCCTGTTGTTTCTAAATCTACGATTGCAAATGTAGTCATGTCATCCCCTACTTTCGTTCACAAAAAGCAAGGACCCTCACCTATCTTAATCGGCAAAGATCCCATGTTCTTCCTGGTATCTGTTCATAAAGGTATTGCCTGTAACGGTGGCTCTTCATCCACTACTTGTTGAATCTGGTTATCCGCATCCATTAACGCGATTTTCGGACGGAAGCTGCTTAGCTCCTCTTCCGAAAGCATCGCATAAGCTACGATAATTACAATATCATCTTTTTGAACAAGCCTTGCCGCCGCCCCGTTCAAACAAACCACACCCGATCCACGCTCTCCAGCAATTACATAGGTTTCCAATCTGGCTCCATTGTTATTATTCACCACCTGGACCTTTTCATGTGGCAAGATCCCGACGGCATCCAACAAATCATGGTCAATCGTAATACTGCCGACGTAATTTAAGTTCGCTTCCGTTACGCGGGCCCGATGTATTTTGGCTTTCATCATCGTTCGAAGCATGCTCTGTTCCCCCTGGTTCCTGTCCTTATCCCCGGTCCGGTCGAAAAACAATATTATCGATCAAACGTGCCTGGTCATAAAAGACTGCCGCCGCAAGTATAACCTGTCTGTTAACAGCCTTAACCGGCTCCAGTTCCGGATAGGACAATAATTCAATATAATCTATCTTACCACGAGTTCGTTTCTCAAGAAACTCCTGGACTGCATTCAGCACAGGAGCACTTTCCACCTCGCCGTTCAATATCATTTCTTTGCCTTTCAGGAGGGCTTGATAGATAGCTGGGGCTTCCTGCCTTTCCACTTCCGAAAGATTAACATTTCTGCTGCTTTTCGCAAGCCCATCTTTCTCCCGCACCGTTGGAACTGGAACCAATTGTATCGGGAAGTTAAAATCATGGACGAGTGCATCCACCACTGCATACTGCTGGGCGTCCTTCATTCCAAAATATGCTTTTGTAGGCCTTGCAATATGAAACAGCTTTGTAAGGACGGTCACCACTCCGTCAAAGTGCCCGGGACGGGATTTTCCACATAAGACATCCGTCCGTTTTGTCACTTCCATTCGAATGGAAGGTGTTTCGGGATACATGGTTTCCGGGGTTGGCATAAATAACAGATCGACACCGGCTTCTGCAGCCAGAGCTGCATCGCGCTCTTCATTCCGAGGATAACCGGCAAGGTCTTCCGCTTCATTAAATTGAAGTGGGTTTACGAAAATGCTCAACAGGACGATATCGTTTTCTTCCCTTGCCTTCTGCAAAAGACGTAGGTGTCCTTCATGCAGATAACCCATCGTCGGAACGAACCCGATGGTCTTCCCTTTCTTAACAAAACCTTCCACCTTCGACTGCACGTCACTGATTCGATTCAAAACATCCATACTGCTTCTCCTTAATCTTCCGGTAAGTCCGAAACATCCATCGTATATGTATGTTTCTCTTCTGGGAACGTTTTTTCTTTCACTTCCGTCACATAGGAATGGAGCGCTTCTCCAAGAATCTGATTGCTGTCCATATAGGACTTCACAAATTTAGGAAGGCGTGTCACTCCGTACTGGAGCAGGTCATGATAGACAAGGACCTGACCGTCACAATCCACCCCCGCCCCGATACCGATTGTAGGTATGGAGAGTTTAGCCGTGATGAACGCTGCAAGCTGCCGCGGCACGCACTCCAGTACAAGAGCCATTGCACCCGCTGATTCAATCTCCAAAGCTTCCTCGAGTATACGGGAAGCATCCTGTGAATTTTTCCCTTGGACTTTGTAGCCGCCGAGAACGTTGACCGACTGAGGAGTAAGCCCAATGTGCCCGACTACGGGGATTCCTGCTCGGATGAGAAGTTTCATCGCTTCCGACACTTCCCCGCTGCCTTCAAGCTTCAGCGCCTGTGCGCCCGACTCTTGATATAACCGTTTGGCATTTCTCAACGTATCTTCCTTAGAAATGTGGTAAGACATAAACGGCATATCGATTACTTTGAATGTATCTTTTGCACCACGGGCTACGGCCCTTCCGTGGTGGATCATATCATCCATCGTTACTGGAATTGTAGAATCATAGCCAAGGACGGTCATCCCCAAGCTGTCTCCGATTAAGATCATATCGGAACCGGCATCTTCCGCCATCTTAGCGGAAGGGTAGTCATAGCTTGTAACCATGGCGATCTTCTCCTGACTTTTCTTCATCTGCAGAAAATGACTTTTGTTAAGCATGATAACCTCCCTTTCCCCAATGAATTTCAGCGGAATAAAGTTTTTCTTCTTTTCCTTCCTTGTCTCTGGCCAGCAGAGCTCCATCCGGTTCTATGCCGACAAGGACTGCCTCCCACGTCCGCTTCATCGTAGAAATGGTCACATCCTGCCCGATCCGGTATCCATAATGCTCCCACTCTTTTTTGACACTGTCGAACCCAAACTTCAGGAACTCTTCGTATGACTGTTCCAACAAGTGCAGAATATGCTGGATGGTGGTTTGAATGTCCCATTCCTCTCCTGCTTCCACTCGTAGTGATGTCGCTTTATGATGAAGTTCTTCCGGTATTTCTTCCCTACTTTGGTTGACGTTCATCCCCATCCCGAGAACGATATACTGGATTGTATCCTGTTCCGCCTGCATCTCGGTTAGTATACCGGACACCTTCTTATGATTAATCAGAAGATCGTTCGGCCATTTGATTTTCGGCTCAAGACCGGATCGTTCGGCGACCATCTTAGCCAACACGGTTGCTGCAAGCAAAGTCAGCTGTGGTGCCTGTACAGGTGGGAGATCGGGTCTTAGAAGGATACTCATCCATATCCCCTTCCCTTTCGGAGAATACCAATTTCTAGCCATCCGTCCTTTTCCTTTCACCTGCTCATCCGCGATCACAACCGTACCATGAGGTTTTCCTTGTTTAGCCATTTGATGTATGACGTCCTGCGTGGACTCCACTTGATCATAATGATGCAGTTCATGACCAAGCCATTTGGTATCAAGTCCCCATTGGAGGGTATTGCCGCTGATCTTATCCGGCGACGAAACAATTTTATATCCCTTTTTCTGCACCGCTTCAATTTCGTATCCGTCATTCTTCAATTCGTTCATATGCTTCCAAACAGCAGTCCTTGAAATGGCCAGCTGCTCGGAAAGCTCCTGACCGGAAATGTAGCCCTCTTTTTGATCCAGCAGACGGATCAGTCGTTTACGGGTGGATTCCATGACACAGCCCACTCCTTTATCGCGTCGTATTCATTTTTCAATTTACCTGTAACAATCTCGTACTCCATCGCTTTCATCTTATCTGCAATCCACGGCCCTCTTTTTTTGTCCGGGAACATTGCAATTAGATCTTCCGCTTGAAAAGCTGCTTCCTTCAGCGTTTTAATTGGGAGTTCTTCATAAAGAGCATGGAGATCGGATAATACCTTTTGCTCCTGTGCCGTCCCCTCTGCCACTGCCAGTCTACTGAAAGATGGAAACAACTCGAAAGGAAGACGGTACACGAGCCAGGGGCGGATGGCGTTCTGCTCCTGATAAGTGCAAAAAGCCTCCGTCAATTGGTCTGCTTCCCGGCGGATCCGGTTAGAGAGTTTCCACTGCTTGACGAATGTTGCCGGCGTGCATTCTGGAGACCTCAAACATAGAAATGCCGCCAATTCCCCCCAGCTGACAAGCCTGCCTGAAGGGATAATAGTAGAAAGTTCCATACCCTGAAGGATTGGAAGCTCCTGCTTAAGGCTGGTACGCTCCAACAGCTGCAACGATTCTTTATAACCTTCTCCGGCGTACAGCTTTCTCATTTCTTCCGCAATTCGCTCAATGGATATGTGACGGAGCATCGATGCTTCTTTCTTCAATGCATCCTCTGTTTTCTTATCGAGCGTATACAAAAGCTGACTGTGAAAACGGGCAGCCCTCATCATCCGTAAAGGGTCCTCCCGAAAACGCTGGACAGGATCTCCAACAGCCTCAATCCGTTTAGCGTCTACAGCTTCTCTCCCGTTGAATGGATCTATAATTGTTCCATGCCGATCCATTGCCATCGCATTAATTGTGAAATCCCTGCGGGCAAGATCGTCGGAAATGGAGCGCACGAACGTCACTTCATCCGGATGCCGAAAATCGGAATAGGTTGCTTCTTTACGGTACGTTGTCACCTCATAAGATTCAGATCGGTAGCGGACAATGACCGTTCCGTGTTCGACGCCGACCGGTATCACTTTGTCGAAAATCTCCTGAATCCGTTCCGGTGGTTCTGATGATGCTATATCGATGTCCCCTACAGGACGACCACTCAAATAGTCCCTGACTGCGCCTCCAACGATATAGGCTTCTCCTCCAGCCGCTTCTATTTCAGCCAAAACCTCGAATGCCTCACGGAAAATAGAATTCCTACTCATCCTTCAACACCTGTTCATAGAGGTTTTCGTACTGTCTAAGTATCGTTTTCGTTGCAAACTTCTCTTGAGCCAGCCGCTTTGCTTCCTTTGACATGGATCGATGAAGCTCGCGGTCTTCCAGAATTCTGTTGGCGAAGTGCGCGATCTGCTCGATATTTCCAAGTTCCGTCACATAGCCGGCTTCACCATGGGTGATCACTTCCGGTATCCCCCCGACGTTGGTACCGATGCAAGGTACCCCGCACGCCATCGCTTCCAAAAGAACAAGCCCGAAACTTTCTTTTTCTGACAGGAGCAATTTAAGGTCGGAAATGGAAAGCAGGTCACTGACGTTATCCTGTTTTCCAAGGAAAAGGACCTGTTCTTCCAATTCATACTCTCTGACGAGCTGGTGACAGTCGGAATACTCGGGACCGTCCCCTACAAGAAGCAGTTTAGCCGGACGCTCCGCTGCCACTTCAGCAAAGGTGTGTATGACATCCTGTACACGTTTGACTTTTCTAAAGTTTGAGATGTGAATGAGAACGGACTCATCTTCTTTAATCCCATACTGTTCTCTCAAGCCGAAATTGTCTTTTCTATGATATTCCCGTTCATCTACGAAGTTATAGATGACGTCGATATTACGGTCTGTCTGAATCATTTCTTTCGTTTGCTCCACAAGGCTGTGGGAGACGGCTGTTACTCGATCGGACGCTTCAATACCAAATTTAATCATCTGTTTTAAAGCGGAATCAATACCGAGTACCGTAATATCCGTTCCATGCAGCGTGGTAATAATCTTAACATCCCGTTGACACATTTGTTTGGCTAAAATAGCACAAATGGCATGCGGCATGGCATAATGAACGTGAAGGATATCCAATTCTTCCCTGTTTATAACATCGGCCATTTTGGCAGCCAGCGCTAAATCATAGGGTGGATGTTGAAAAACGGGATAATTACTGACCTCCACCTCGTGGTAGTAAATATTGGGATACACCCTGTTCAGCCGGAAGGGGACCTGAGATGCGACAAAATGGATTTCATGGCCTTCTTCTGCCAGAAGTTTACCTAACTCTGTCGCAATTACCCCCGAGCCACCAACCGTGGGATAACATGTGATTCCTATTTTAGCCATTACCTGCTCACTCCTGTTTTCTGTTGTGTTCTATGATGCTTTTCCACTCAAAGTCTTCATGGTCGAGCGCACGGATCATAATGTCTGCCCCTGCCCGGTTCGTTGCTACGGGAATTTGGTGAACATCACAAAGACGTAGAAGAGCGCTTATATCCGGTTCATGCGGCTGAGCTGTCAAAGGGTCGCGGAAAAACAAAACCATATGCATGTCTTCATCCGCAATTTTCGCACCGATCTGCTGGTCGCCACCAAGGGGTCCGGACTGGAAACGTGTAATTTCAAGTCCTGTTTCACTATGGATCTGCATCCCGGTCGTCCCTGTCGCATAAAGATCATGTTTCTTTAAAACCTCTTTGTATCGGTCCGCAAACTCTATAATATCTTTCTTTTTCTTGTCGTGAGCGATCAACGCGATTTTCATCTGTCCTTCTCCCTCTCTTCAGTCAAGTAAATGCTCTAAACCGTACACAAGCATATCCAGGTCCATTACCTTTTCGGAGGCAAGTTTAACACCACTCATGAAAGATTCCCGATGTATGGAATCATGCTTGACGGTAAGCGTCTCTCCAAGCCCTCCAAAAGTCACCTCCTGATGCGCCACAAGGCCCGGCAGGCGCATACTATGTATCCTCATACCTTCAACATCTGCTCCTCTGGCACCAGGCAGCGTTTCCTTTTCTTCCGGATGTCCCTGTTTGTGAGCCTCTCTCACTTCTTTAATGAGCTCCGCCGTTTTCAATGCCGTCCCTGAAGGTGCATCAAGTTTTTGATCATGGTGCTTTTCGATAATTTCCACATCAGGGAAATATTTGGCCGCCCATTTAGAGAACTGCATCATCAAAACTGCTCCAATGGCAAAGTTTGGAGCGATGACCGCACCAATTTTATTCTTTTCTGCAAGCGCCGTAAGTTCGCGGAGCTCCTCTTCCGTGAAGCCTGTTGTTCCTACAACCGGACGTACACCGTTCTCCAGCGCCAGCTTCGTGTGCTTATACCCGTTTTCAGGCGTTGTCAGATCCACAAGTACGTCCGCATCTGTTTCTGCGAGGCAGACGGCCGCATCGGTGTAAATAAGCGCTTCCGATTCAGTCAGTCCTTTAATCTCTTTTACCCGCATGCCGTCATTCTTACGATCGATACAGGCAGCAAGGATGAGCGATTCCTCTTTTTCAATCATTTGCAAAGCTTCTTTCCCCATCTTGCCACGCGGTCCTGCAACGATTACTTTGATTTCATTCATGTCCAGAACTCCCTTCTTTTCTTGTCCATCTATCTTTGTCTCTCGTCTCGATTTTACTCATGGATCGTTCAAACGCTTCTGACAAATCCATATCTAGAGAGTTGGCGAAGCAAGTCAATACGAAAAGTACATCTCCAAGCTCTTCTTCCAGTGCTTTATCCGCTTCCGTCTCTTTTTTCGGCTTTTCTCCGTACCTGTGGTTAATCTCCCTCGCCATCTCTCCGACCTCTTCCGTTAATCGTGCCTGAAGAGCAAGCGGCGAAAAATAGCCCTCTTTGAATTGCGATATGTAACGGTCCACACGTTCCTGAATATCATTCGTCGTGTAATTGCCCATGAAACCCCTCTTTTCTAGTATAAACCCTCTCTAAATGTTAGCCAATAGGACGGCTTTTGACAAATCATATAGCTTTTCTACAAGACCATACACTATTGCCGGCTGTCGACACTATAACTATAATGGAAAATGGACAGATTTTATGGAGGTGGTCGTTTGAAAGTTTTCGGTTTGCGCTTGAAGAACATCCTGTTTATTTTGATCGGTTCCGCTGTTTTCTCATTTGGGCTGGTCCACTTTAATATTCAGAATCAGCTTGGAGAAGGTGGTTTCACAGGTATTACTCTGCTCCTTCTTTATCTGTTTAATTGGGACCCGGCCGTCATGAATATTGTGCTCAACATTCCAGTCCTTATCATTGGTTGGAAGAGCTTGGGGAGAGTCACGTTTTACTACTCTTTAATCGGTATCGTCGCTGTATCCGTCTTCATTAAAATTTCCCAATTGTATATGATCGATATCCCTTTATCGTCTGATATGACACTTGCGGCTTTATTTGCAGGGGTTTTCATAGGAATCGGGCTCGGAATCATCTTTCGATACGGGGGAACGACCGGAGGGGTGGATATCATTGCCCGCCTGATTAATAAATATTTCGGCTGGAGTATGGGACGGGCAATGTTCGCCTTCGACGCGGTCGTCATCCTTGTCTCGATCCTTACTTACCTGGACCATATCCGCGGCATGTACACTCTACTGGCCGTGTTCATAGGTGCCAGGGTCATTGATTTCATCCAGGAAGGTGCCTATGCTGCAAGAGGGACGACCATTATTTCCGAGAAAAGCGAGGAAATATCGAAACGTGTCATGGAAGAAATGGACAGAGGTGTAACGGTACTGGAAGGCCGGGGTTCATTCTCGGGCGCCAAGCGCGATGTCCTGTACTGCGTCATTGCCAAAAACGAAATCGTACGGTTGAAATCGATCATAGACCACATTGATCCGCACGCCTTCGTCGCAGTCAATCATGTACATGATGTCATGGGAGAAGGATTCACCTTGGATGAGAATAAAAATCCTATTGAATAAAAACACAAAAAACCCCCTCGGGATCCGAGGGGATTCGTTTTATTCTTCGTTCATACCTACGAACATGAAGACGAATCGCAGCAATTCAGCGAGTGCGACCAGTGCAGCAGCGACGTAAGTCATCGCAGCAGCATTCAATACTTTCTTCGTCTTCCGTTCTTCATCATTACGGATAATGCCGGTGGAAACGAGTTGACTCATCGCTCTATTTGATGCGTCAAATTCGACCGGCAGCGTGACCAATTGGAACAACACGGCAGCTGCGAAGAAGATGATCCCCACAACAGCAAGCTGCATCATACCAAGAAGAAAACCACCGATAATTAAGAAGATGGAGATGTTGGAACCGAAACTCGCCACAGGTACAAGCGCGCTTCTGAAACGCAGGAACGCGTAATCCTGAGCGTCCTGGATGGCATGCCCTACTTCGTGAGCGGCAACAGCAGCGCCTGCAGCGGAACGTCCATGAAAATTATCTGTGGACAGACGGATAACTTTCGAACGTGGATCATAATGGTCTGTCAGCTGGCCACGTACTTCTTCGACAGCGACATTATACAAACCGTTATCATCTAATATCTTTCGTGCGACTTCTGCTCCGGACATAGCGGATGATGTCGGTACTTTTGAGTATTTTTTGTACGTACTTTTAACTTTAGACTGGGCCCAGATCGGAATGATCAGAATCAGGGCGAAATAAATGAGAAAACTCATGGTTCACTCCTCCATCTTGGATGTATTAGCTTAGGTCAATTTTAGTCAAAATGTCGGACAAAATCAACTGTTTTGCCTTCTAAGGTTGTGTCTATTTTTTGAACGTGAGGGGTGTTTCCGAATGGCGACATAGGTTAAGGTGACAAGGATCGATCCGCCGACAACGCCAATCGCAAGCATGAACCCGTCTTCTTTGGGAGACTCTGCTTTTATATAGTTAAGCTCAGCCAACAGCTTCTCCCTTGCCGACATACTCCCACCTGTCATACTGCTCAAGCTGTTGGTAATGATGGAGACGGACTCCTGCCCCAGGATCTCTTCGTAATAAGGACGGTGCATTTCCCATTCATACGTAAGGACGGCTGCCGGAATATTCAGGTCTGAAGCACGATCTGCAAACGAATGAAGTTCTTCCATCATATCCATATCAGATCCGGACTTTTGGGAAGAGAGGGTTTCAAAAGCTTTAACGATCGTTTTCAATTCCTCAGCGGACCACCTTTTGTTAACGCGATCCAGGACTGTGGACCAAACGAACTGTTCTTCCATAGATCTTGTCTCCATATAGTTTTCCATATCAGCGAAACGGTTATACAAGAGCTCTTCCGCAAGCTCCTCTTTCCCGTCGTAGACTAACCGTTCATACTGCTCCACAAAACCGTCTAAAGAAACAGTAAGATCCACCGTTTTCTCTCCATGAACAGCTACCGGAAATAAAAAGATAAGGGAAGCGATTAATATTATGCTCCATGCCCGTCCCATCCAGCTCTCCCCTCCCACTGAAGTCTTAATTAAAACGTATGTGAGAGAAGAGCTTTTTAGACCGTTGGTTTATGCCTTTGCGTCAGTATGTATGCGAGTGTTATGCACAAAATGCTCAGCCAAAACGTAAAATAGCCAATTTCATTCATATGTTCGACAATTGCCGGATAAATCGGCATTTGTTCAAAAACATAATCAATGACGTCATTATGGAGTGTCCACACAGCGGCGAAAGCCAGGTGTCTGAGCTGAATTGCGTAATACGGGGCATACAGAACTCCCTGAACAGCCATAGCGCTGTGAGAAATGATCAACATATATCCCGTCCACGGCAGGGAACCATATTCCATCATCGTCAGTATATTCATGATGACAGCCCAGACGCCGTACTTCATTAAGGTAATAAGCGCAAGGGCCTCTATATACGGGACGTTTCGCCCGAAAAGATAAAACCCAAGAAAAATGGTAAAGAACATACTTGCTGTAGGACTGTCAGGAACGAAAAGCAGGAACTTAGGTTCTGTGATGGACAACTGTGGTTCGTACCAAATAAATCCATAAATCGTTCCGAATAAATTAACTACAAATAAAAGGATAAGAAAAGAACGACTCGTTAATACATAGGAAATAAGACTTCTCATGTTCGTGGTGCCTCCTTACATAGATGAAGCCGCGCTTATATAAGCGCGGCGAAAAGATGGGTTCTTTAGTTATGATTCTTCCTCTGCAGCCTCTTCAGAATCAGCGGATCCTTCTTCTTCAGAAGCGTCATCCGCACCTTCCTCCGACTCCGCTGCATCTTCTTCAGCAGATCCTTCTTCCTCCGATCCGCCGCCTTCACCGGAACCGGCAGAAACGACAAACTCAGCGAGCTGCTGCAGTTCTTCATCCGTGCCGCCGAAAATACCAGCAGGCATTTCGCCTTTACCGTTAACGGCGATGTCTTTCACCTGATCCACCGTCAGCTCCGCATCAATGAGGGAAGGGTAGTTCCCCTGCCCTTGAAGCGCGTCTCCGTGACAGCTCAGGCAGTTCGCTTCGTACACGGCATAGCCCGGATCTGATTTGTCAATCGTTGACTCGACTGCTTCTATATTAACACCATATTTCTCCGCACGCATCTCGTAATCGGCATGCGTAACAGATTCATATGTCAGCCAGAACGTAGCAATGAATCCGATGAGCATCAGCCCGACAGCGATCGGGCGTTTATGTGGACGACGTTCAGGTCCGCGGTCAAGAAATGGCGCGAGGAGCAGTGCTCCGAAAGCAAGACCGGGTATGACGATTGCTCCGATCACAATATAATCTCCGCCTGCGTACTGATACTTCAAGAATTGGTATAAAAACAGGAAATACCAGTCAGGCAGAGGAATATAACCAGCGTTGTTCGGGTCTGCCTGCTGCTCGAGCGGTGACGGGTGAGCAGCCGTCAATATCAAAAAGCCGATAAGGAAGACGGATCCGACGAGCCATTCCTTTAAAAGGAAGTTCGGCCAGAAAGCTTCCGTACGACCGGGATACTCGGAATAATCTTTAGGCAGGTTGGCTTTCTTCTCGGCAGTGACACGTGAATCACCGACAAACTTCATCCCTTTTCCCCTATGCACAGCTATCCCTCCTTTTTAATAAAAAACGTTTATAGTGGCCCTGAAATACCTTGTTTCCGGATTAAAATGAAGTGGAAGGCCATTAATCCGAATAAAGCTGCAGGAAGGAAGAATACGTGAATCGCGAAGAATCGTGTAAGCGTTTGGGCACCGACGATGTCCGGATCTCCCGCTAGCAGTGTGCGGATTTGATCTCCGATGAATGGTGTTGCTGCAGCGATTTCCAATCCAACCTGTGTTGCGAAGTACGCTTTGTTATCCCATGGAAGCAGATATCCGGTAAAGCCGAGGCCAAGCATGACGAAGAACAAGAGTACACCAATTACCCAGTTCAACTCACGCGGTTTTTTGTATGCTCCTTGGAAGAAAACCCGCAGCGTATGTAAAAACAGCATGACGATGACAAGGCTCGCACCCCAGTGGTGCATACCGCGGACAATCTGCCCGTATGCGACTTCACGCTGAAGATAGTATACGGATTTCCAGGCATTCTCGATATCGGGAACATAATACATCGTCAGGAACATTCCAGATAAAATTTGAATGACGGTAATGAAGAATGTCAGACCGCCGAAACAATAAACAAAAGCTGAAAAGTGATGGGCCGGGTTAACGTGTTCGGGTACTTCATGGTCGGCAATGTCTCTCCACAACGGGGTTACATCAACACGCTCGTCCACCCAATCATAAATTTTCTGCAGCATGATTATGAACCCCCTCTGTCTTTTGCTTCGCCCAAGTAGAGCATGCCCTCTTCCACTTTGTGTTCAAACATTGGGAGTGGAGCAGTTGGTGGTGTGCCGGGCACATTGACGCCATCCTTTGTATATCGTCCACCGTGGCACGGACAATAAAATTCTTTCGGATATTGTTCGTTGGAAGCCCAATCCACCGTACAGCCAAGGTGCGTACAAATTGGAGAAAGCGCTATTATTTCATCGTTTCCGTCTCTGTACACCCATGCGGTTTTTTGTACTTCTGATTCATACCAGGCGTCCACTTGGTCAATAGACCATTCGAAACGCTGCGGTTCATTCGTGATATCATCGACGGAAGCAACGGAGATGAAGTCGCCGCTTTCTTTCGTCTTCAGCACAGGATCGATGGCGAACCGCACCATCGGTGCCAGCATTCCTGCCGCCATGAAACCGCCTACACCTGTCAATGTATAGTTGAGAAACTGACGACGGGATACCCGTTTCTTATCACTCATTCCTTTCCCCCCTCTTTTCATCCATGCAACATGGATTTTCCACACCGTTTTACTGACATTTCCAATGATAGCGCAATCTTATAGCCCGGTCAATAAAATATCCAGTCTAGTCAAACTTTTCATAATTGCCAGTCATATTGGATTAATTCATTGATCTGACGGGCTTGTTCCTTAACAAAGGACTGCGTTTCTTTCGATTGGATGTCGCCCTCTTTCATTCCAGGAATCCAGAGCAGCTTTCCATTAAGCTTCGCCTCATATTTTCTCCATTTACTATCAAATGTAAACAGGAAAACATGTTGGAATGGCTGTGTATTAAAATGACTTATCCATTGATTCAGGCGCTCCCACTCGGTTTCATGGGTATTGCTTAAGTAATGATAGTCGGGAGCAAGAAAGATCCGCCCGTGGTATTCTTTCTCTATGAAGTTTGTAAACAGTTGGGTAAGCTCCCTGCGAAAAGCCTGCTCCGTCATCGATCCGTCCGAAGACGGGTCAAATGGAATCAATGGAATAAGGACGGTGTCGATGTACTGCTTTTCCGGTAAGTACTGTGTAGTATCTGCTTTTGTCCAGCGCATCATTCATTCCCTTTCCTAATACTATGTATCTTTTCCTCTATTTTACTATACATCCTGGAAAGCGCAAGCGCATTCATTTTTCAGAATCATATGGAAGTTCCGATCCAAGCAAAAAAGAGGGGCAGCCGGTGCAGCTCCCCCTCTTTCCTTCATATAAATGTATTTAAATCCTGCTTCACCTGTTCCAGTTTTACACACAATTCCTGAAAGGTTTCTCTCTCCCCTGCGATCAACGCCTGGTCAATGCGATGCTCAATACTTTTTCTGCGGTAGTTGAGCAGGCTCAAGGACAGCAGCTGTTCCGCTTCGTTCTTATCACGGTCGTTTAAATAGTAATCTTTCGGAAGGTACGGATTCTCTTCTAGAACCAGCGCATACTTAGAGCATTGCTGAGCATTCTCGAAATTCATTTGAATGTAGACAGGCTCTCCCTGATTCATCCTGAGGTCATGAAAAGATTTCTCGGCATCGTTCGTCATCACCTGACCTTTATAAAAACGGAAAGGCGGGTCCGACACACCTTGAGCACTGATCTCCATCCCACGGGGGCAAAACTTCACTTCCTGGACGAAATGGACACTGGATAAAAGAGACTCATGGTTCATCAAATAATTCAGAATCCAGACGCTTTCTCTCTTTTTCAATTGAAAGTGGTTCAAAAACCAGCGGACAAAATCTTTTTTCTCATCCACAGAAATCGGTGTTTGCATAGGCGCCCCTCCTGCGCTTTATTAATCCATCTTGTTATCGTTCCTTTAACCGCTCCACGAAATCTTCCATCTCTGTATCAGCAGGATCGTGCTTGAGGTATTCTTCCAATACGTTCTTTCCTTCTTCCATTTTCCCGTCTTCCACAAGAAAGTATCCATAAGCCTTCAAAAAGTCCGTGTCTTCTTTAAGGGAAGGATAGGCTTGGTTGTATTGTTCATAGGCATCTTCAAACCGTTCTTCCTCTTCATATGCTTGTGCCAATTCCCATAGATAGTTCGGGTCTTCTTCTCCGAGCGCAATCAATTCATTGATTAAATCAATAATATTTTCATAATCACCGTCGGCTTTATAGTTCTCGATTAAGAATAAAACCGCTTCTTTATATCCTGGGTCGAGAGCGACGGCCTCTCTCATCCATTTATAGCCCTCTTCCTTATTTCCCTGACGATGGGACAATGTGCCTGCCAAGTGGTAGAGTTCCTTGTTGAATTCATCCTTAGCCAGACCTTTTTTAGCCATTTCCAGTGCCTCAGCAGGCATTCCTTCTGCTTCGTAGGCTTGGGCGAGCAGCGGATAGACCGACTGGAAATAAGCGTCTTTTTCAATCAATTCTTCCCAGACGTGGATCGCAATGTCGTTTCGGTTCGCCTGAAAGGCTACAAACCCGTAGCGGAACATTACATCAGGGTTGTCTTCTTCCACCTGTTGGAAAAATTCCAGAGACTGTTCAAATTCACCGTTCGCTGCATAGGCTTCTGCCAATCTTGTGGCGACTTCAATGTCCCCTATGACAGGCTGATGATGCATGGCATTTTCGTAATAGGGGATACACTTGGAGTATTCACCGTTTGAAAAGGCCAATTCACCAAGAGCAAAATCAATGATTGCCGAGTTGGGTTCCACTTGTTTGGCAGCCAGAAGCTTCTGCTCGGCTACTTCAAATAGTCCCTGCGCCTGATAAAGATCCGCCAGCTGTACTAACGCTTGTAAATAGTCTTCATCCTCCGGGCCGAATTGATTCAGAATTTCTATTGCCTCATCGTCTTCCTCGAGGTCGATATGGATCTCCGCCATCATCACTTTCAGTTCTAGTTCTTTCGGATAGCGCTGAATGAGTTCATGAAGGACCAGTTTGGCCTCTTCAAGCATTCCCCACTGCATGTAAAGCTCTGCAATGGTGAAGCGTTCCTCCTCATCCGCTTCCGGCAGGTAGTTGGTCAGTGTCTTTATCGCGTCTTCCGTCTTATGCGCTTCCATTTGACGGATTGCTTTTTGTATTTCCTCCATGATGACATCCTTTCCATCTCAAAAAAAATGCTTGTGAATCTTCACTTTTATATGGGTACCGGGCGTGTGGGGTACAATGTTCTGCTGCACCTGCACCACACTTCCGTTCATAACTGTAACATCCGGAACAGAATCATGATATCGGAAATCATCGTCATCATCAAACGTTTGGACTGATTTCCTATAATAAAGATTGTAATCTGCGCTTGCTCCGGACAATAGATCCCCCCTGAGCGGGTAAATACCGCTGTCTCTAAGGTTTTGTACGGAAACTGCTTCTCCATCCGGGATATCTGTTAATTTAATCATACCATATTGTCTTGTAAGTGAAGACCACAATTCCTCATAGAAATTCGACGCATCTCGGCCTTCTTCGACCATTAATGATAGCGGCATCCGTCTGTAACTCTGCGCTTGCACAATCCATTCCCAACACACGTCAAGCAACTCTTCTCTCGACTTGATTCTGATACATAAAAAGGGGCTGCCTTTTCTTGAGAAAAAGCGGATGACCTCTGGACGCAAAAGCTTTACCGGAACGACCGGGAGCACCATGAAATTTACAGGAAGCTTCCTTAGTTTCTTTAAAAACTGTTCATATTGTACTTTGTAGTGACGTAAGCTAGTCACTAGGTGCTGTGTGAGTAAAAGCGTGCAGCCTCTTTTTATGTAAGATTCTGCGGTGGCATAAGGACTGCTGGACGTCTCGATTCGTTCTTCCCTGTCGATCTGTACACGGCCGGGGGTGATAAGAAAGTCCTTTACATCCAATTGTCGATAAGATAGGGGACCTGTACGGTTCTTTGTGAACTTCGCTTGATTCACTGACCACTCCTCTTGTTCAGGCGGACCTTTCGCCCTTTTTACGTATCCGCTAAACCAATAAGCTCCCATACGATTCAAACCTCCAACTAGGCTTTTTATATCGTATGAGAGCTATATCAAAACTATGAAGTTAATTTACTTAAGCGACTGATTTAAATGCTCAAAGAAATTCGGGTACGAAATATTGATGCAGTCTTTATCCTGAATAGTGACCGCCTGTTCACTTACAAGAGATGCGACAGCCCCCATCATTCCAATTCTGTGGTCCCCGTAAGAATGAATCACTCCCCCGGATAATTTCCCTTTTCCATGGATGATCAATCCGTCTTCCGTCGTCTCAACATCAGCCCCCAGAGTATTCAACGTATCAGCAACGGCTGATATTCTGTCCGTCTCCTTAAAGCGAAGCTCTTCTGCATCCTTAATGATGGTTGTACCCTCCGCCTGTGTAGCCGCGAGTGCAATAATCGGAATCTCGTCAATAACATTAGGGATAAGCTGTCCACCGAGTTCTATACCCTTCAGCGAACCTCCTTTGATGTAGACATCACCAACAGGCTCTTTACCGATATGCGTGTGGACATCCGCCCGAATGTCCGCCCCCATTTGCTGCATGGTTTGAACAATGCCGTTTCTAGTATTGTTTAAGCCTACATTCTTTATGACAAGATCACTGCCGGGCAGAAGGGCAGCTGCTACAATGAAGAATGCAGCAGAAGAGATGTCCCCGGGCACCTTAACATCAGCAGCTGTTGGCTGCTGGTTTCCAGTAATGCTGATTGTACGGCCATCCACCTCTACATCGACACCAAACTCCGGAAGCAGCATTTCCGTATGATTCCTTGTTTCGCCAATTTCCGTCACCGTAGTCTTCCCATCTGCAAGCATGCCGGCAAGCAGGAGGGCGGATTTAACCTGTGCACTCTTAACGGTGAGCTTATGATCATATCCTTGCAGGGACGTTCCATCAAAAGCAAGTGGGAGAAGGCCTCCCTTATTTCTTCCGCTGATCCTGGCTCCCATTTTGCGCAGAGGAACAGCGACACGATCCATCGGACGTTTGGAAAGAGACTCATCTCCAAACGCCGTCGTGAAGAACGAAAGTCCTGCAAGAACGCCGCTCATCAATCTTGCAGTTGTGCCGGAATTGCCAAAGTTGATCGGAACGACCGGCTCCTGCAACGCTGCGATTCCTTTTCCATGGATCGTCAAAGAATCATCGTCCTGCTCAATCTCTACTCCCATATCACGAAATGCCTGCACCGTGCGCAGACAGTCCTCCCCTGTCAGGAAATTAGTGATTTTCGATGTGCCCTCGGCGAGCGAAGCAAATATAACAGAACGGTGGGAAATGGACTTATCGCCGGGGACATTTAATTCTCCGATAATTTTCTTATCCGTCGGTTGTAATTGGATGTCAGACATTGATTTCCTCCTTCACTGCTGAATCATGACTTCATACTGCTTATCTAATATTTCTTTACTTTCAAGCTGCTCCCGGCTTGTAGCGAAACTTATCCGCAAAACACCGGTGATACCTTCTCTAATTTCAAGAATTTGAATGTTCTTGATGCTGATCGCATGCTGGGCAAGCAGACCGATCACATGATAGATAGCTCCAGGACGGTCATGGATATCGACATAGATATCGTAAAAGGACGGAATTGCTCCTTTTTCACGCACAGGCAGACCATCCCGAAACTGCTTAGCATCAAATAGATAGCGGTATGTTTCTTCTTTCTCTTCGTCTGCTAAGTAGTTCCGAACCTTTTTCATCTCCTGAATCCAATCGTCAAGCATCGCGAGCAGCAGGGTTCGGTTTTGAAAGAAAATATCCTGCCAAAGCTTCGGGTTGCTGGAAGCGATCCGCGTAATGTCTTTGAAGCCCCCAGCAGCCAGCTGCTCAAGAAATGGGTGTTTCTCCTGCCAATTTCTCGCCTGATGTACGAGCGAAGAAGCGATCAGGTGGGGGAAATGAGAAATGACTGCGGTCATTTCATCATGTTCCTCTGTTGAAAATGTTAAAAAGCGCGCCTGCTGTCTCAGAGAATAAATCGATTAAACGCTCCGCTTCTTCCTCCGTAGCGTGAACGGAAGGCGTAAGGACGTATATCGCATTTTCAAATAAGTGCGGTTTAGCGGCTGTGTACCCCTGCTTGTGGGAGCCCGCCATCGGATGCCCTCCAACAAAAGAGAGGAGCGGATGGTTCAGCTCATTTGCCGCTGCCAGCACTTGATTCTTTACGGAAGAGACGTCTGTCACTAACAGCCTTTTTTTCAGTTGTATATCATTCAATTGTTGAAGGTAATTTATTGTCACGGAAATAGGGGTCGCGAGCACACATACATCCGCCTCTATGGCTGCTTTCTTAAAATCGGAAGAAGCTTGATGGATGACCCCTTGTTTCAGAGCCATATTTAAGGTGGCTTCATCCCCGTCCACTCCTATTAAGAAGACATCGTCTTTCTTCGAAATATTCATGGCGAGGGATCCACCGATCAGGCCCAGGCCGACAATCAGTACTTTCTGTTTCATATCAAACTTCCCCGGCGGTCAGTTTCTCTTTGATCGCTTTCTGAACTTCTTCCATATCTTCTTCTTTACCAATGGTCAGACGGATGGTATTAGGAAGACCAAGCGCTTCTCCGGACCGGACTATGAACCCTTTCGTCAGCAGATGTTCGAACATTTCATCACCACTGCAAGGAAGGTGGATCAACAGGAAGTTTGCCTGAGTATCATAATAGGACAGCCCGACTTCCTCACAGAATTCTTTTAGAATTTGTTTGTTCTTCCTGTTCTCCTCAACCGTTTCCTGAATGAACTTCTGATCATCCAGAGCGATGATCGCAGCCGCCTGGGCCACGGTGGAGGTATTAAACGGTTCCCTTGCCGGTTCCAGACTGCGGATAATGTCCGGGTGTGCCACACCGTACCCGATCCTTAAGCCGGCCAGGCCGTATGCTTTAGAGAAAGTACGTAATATTATAGTGTTGGGGAAACGATCGAGCGCGCTAATAGAGTCGAACGCATCTGCAGCATCCATATATTCAAAGTAGGCTTCATCAATGACGACCAAAACATGATCCGGACATTTTTCAAGAAGGGCTTCCATCTGATCTTTTACAATATGTACACCTGTAGGATTGTTCGGAGTACAGATCCATAATACTCTCGTTTGTTCATCCACCTCTTCAAGCATGCGATCCAGGTCATGATGACCGTCTACAAGAGGAACTTCTCTTACTTCGGCTCCTTCTATTAAAGCATTATGACGGTACTGAGGGAACGTAGGAGCCGCCATGACCGTATTCGCTCCGGATTCAAGGAATGTACGGCAGATGATTTGGACAATCTCATCCGAACCATTCCCGAAAATCAGTTGTTTCTCATTGACCGCGAGAAACGAAGCAAGTTTTCGACGGATTTCCGCCCCGTAACCATCCGGATAAATCTCCAAACCGGAGATAAGCTTCGGGAGCTCTTTTTCCACTTTTGGAGAAAATCCAAATGGATTCTCATTGGAAGCGAGCTTTACGATTCGTTCGAGTCCGTACTCTTTCTTTACTTCTTCAATCCCTTTTCCCGGTGTATATGGTTTCATGGTTTTCAATATTTCTTTTGCCTTCATACAATCACTCCTCCGTACTCTTCAAATCAGGTCTCAGCTGCTTTGCTTCATAGTGGTAGATATGCCGGATCTCCTGCTGGGTCCGCTCCGTCTCCACCGTCACCATCACACGAATGCACTTCTCAAGACTTCCCGGCACGGGAATCTCTCTCATGCACATGACAGGAACGTACGTCCATCCCTCCAAACGTCGAAGAGCCTTTGCCGGAAATACGGCGTCAATATCATCTGTTACGGTGAAATAGACGGAAGTGACATCCTCTGGTGCTATATCGTTTGAAGATACGATGTCTATCATTAATTCCGCTGCTCGCTCAATAATTTCTCCCGATTCGTTTTTCAACACGGTCGTCGCGCCGCGAACTCCTCTATTCATTTCCAATCACCTCATTCATCCAACATCTCAAAGCATCCATGATTACCTCGTCATCCACTTGTTGGACTACCGGTTGACCGATGGAATCAAGAAGCACAAAATTAATGTGCTGGTGTACTGTCTTTTTATCCCATTTCATGCGATGGACAAGCCTGTCACTATTCAGCGTTTTCAGGATAGAAAGGGGGTAACCATTTGCGTTGAGCCAGTTTACATATTCTTTTTCCGGTAAATCAGAACCAAGTACCTTGCTGCTTAATCGAAAAGCGAAGGATAATCCTATCGCTACCGCCTCACCGTGTGTCACTTCTCCATAACCAAGTTCCGATTCCACTGCATGAGCCAAGGTGTGACCCAAGTTGAGATATTTCCGAACGCCGGCTTCTTTTTCATCCTGCTCAACGATGGACGCTTTGACGCGTATGCCTTTTTTTAAATCTGTTTGAAGCTGAGCTGAAGAGAGGCGGGACACATTTGTTTCAAGCACTTCCTCCACCCATGCTGCATCGCTGAGAAAAGCGTGTTTAATTACTTCTCCATACCCGGAGCGGATCTCTTTCTCCGGCAGTGTTGTAAGAGTTTCCAGATCATAAATGACGTGTACGGGGCTGTAAAAGCTGCCGATCAAATTCTTTCCCTGAGGGTGATTGATCGCGACTTTACCACCGACGCTGCTGTCATGGGCGAGAATGGTTGTCGGCATCTGTACATAAGGAACTCCCCTTAGGTAGGTAGAGGCAACAAAGCCCGCCAGATCACCAATCATCCCCCCGCCGAGAGCAATGATAAGAGCACGGCGGTCCAGTTTCGCTTCCACGCATCTATCAAGGAGATAGCTGTACTGATCCATGCTTTTCGAGCCCTCACCTGCGGGTACAACAGCAGTGTGTACGGATCCGATCGAACCCACAGCTCTTTTAACCTCCTCTAGATACCTCCCGGCGACGGTTTCATCCGTGATGATTAAAACTTGGGAATAATCACCCTCCAGGAGAGTCGTCATCCGATGTCGTATGCCTTCTTCTATCGTTACATCATAGACATGTGTACTGGAATGGATGCGTATGGTGGCCATATCAGAAACTCCTTACTTCTTTACGATAGTCATCGACTGCCCGCTTCAATCGTGGGAAATAGTCGGACGGGAATTCCTCCGTAATTGCTTTTGCCAGTTCGAATGCAACCACATGCTCCATGACCACGGACGCAGCCGGTACCGCACAGGAGTCCGATCGTTCAATGCTCGCGCTGAACGGTTCTTTTGTTTCAATGTCCACACTTTGAAGCGGTTTATATAAAGTAGGGATCGGCTTCATGACACCTTTTACTACAATCGGCATTCCGGTCGTCATGCCGCCTTCAAAGCCTCCGAGGCGGTTGGTTCTACGTGTGTACCCTTCTTCCTTACTCCAGAGTATTTCATCGTGGACCTGGCTTCCAGGACGGCGTGCAGCCTCGAAACCGATTCCGAATTCCACCCCTTTATAGGCATTGATACTCATGACGCTTCCAGCAATCTTCGCATCAAGTTTACGGTCATATTGAACGTAAGAGCCGATTCCAGCAGGCATCCCTTCTACATACACTTCCGTCACTCCGCCGATGGAGTCCCCTTCCTTCTTCGCTTCATCGATCGCCTGCATCATCTTTTCAGCCGCTTCTTTATCAAAAGTTCTGACAGGGGACGCTTCGGATATATCGCGACGCTCAGCAAGGGTCATCGTTTCATCCACTTCACTTACGATTCCAGCGATTTCACGGACATAACCCGTCACCTCAATACCAAGTTCTTTCAGCAGCACCTTAGCTACAGCACCTGCAGCAACGCGCGCTGCTGTTTCACGGGCTGAAGATCTCTCCAGGACGTTTCGCATATCCCTGTGTCCATATTTCATGCCTCCGTTCAAATCGGCATGACCCGGACGGGGTTTAGTAACGGTGCGGCGGATGTTACCCGTGTCTTCAGGAAGAGGGTCCTCGCCCATGATATCCGTCCAATGCTTGAAGTCATCATTATGTACGACGAGCGTGATTGGTGAACCGAGCGTGTATCCATGACGCACACCGCTTGTTACTTCTACCAGATCTTTCTCAATCTGCATTCGTTTTCCGCGGCCGTACCCGCCCTGCCTGCGAATCAAGGATTCGTCTATTTGTTCTCTTAATAATGGTAAGTGGGATGGAACTCCTTCTATGATTGTCGTCAACTGTTTTCCGTGTGATTCACCTGCTGTTAAGTAGCGCATATATTTATGAACCTCCTGTTATTCACTTTCGCACGTTAAACCGTGTAAGTGTTATGAATTTTAGATACTACTATATCATATGGTCCTGCGTTTGTGGCGAATAAAATGCTTATTTTTTGAAAAAATTCGTAAAACAAGGAGGGAGAACGGTTATTCTGTCGGGATCACTGCTGTTTCTGATAGAAAAACGTATCGTACACCTGGAATCCGTACGATTGTGGAGAGAAGATCTGTTCTGTGCTGCCCACAAAAAAGATTCCATCTGAGTTTAGTGATCTGCTGAAACGATGATATACCTTTTCCTTCGCTTCCTCGGTAAAATATATAAGGACATTCCGGCACACAATCAAGTCAAACCCTTCCTCATACGAATCCGACAGCAAATTATGACTACGAAAAGTCACACATTTTTTTATCGCCTGATCAACAAGGTACTCCGAACCTACCTTCGTAAAGTACTTTTCTTTTATATCCGGCTCTACTTCTTTGAGGGATCGTTCATGATACTTTCCATCCCTCGCCTTAGCAAGAGCGTTGCGGTCCAGATCTGTCGCCAGAATCGAAACATTAGAAAGCGATGTATGCCTGTCTAAAATCATAGCAAGTGTGTAAGGTTCTTCCCCCGTGGAGCAGGCCGCACTCCATATTTTAAGCTTTTTTTTCTTTTTCAACAAAAACGGAATAACTTTTCTCTCCAATACTTCAAACCGTGTCCGGTTACGATAAAATTCAGACACGTTAATGGTCATTCGATCCAGGAATTCATCAAGGAGAGCCGCGTCCTTCTCGAGACTGGAAAAATACGCACGAAACGATGAATGGCCCCGTTTGTCCCTTAGTGAAGTAAGGCGCCTTTTCATCTGCGCTTCCTTATATAATGATAAATCAATGCCGGTCTTGTGATTGATCTGTTGAATAAACTGTTCGTAATCGGTCATTCTTCCAATCTCCTCGCCAATAGGTTCTTCCTAAGGGTACTCTACATAAAAGGGATTGTAAATGTTCAAGAATTCAGAACTTTCCACTTGTTTAATAACACTGGTATCGTTCTCAGATTAAATATAAAAAAGCCGACCTCTGTATAGGACGGCTTCTTTGTATTCATTCATATACCCAATTTGAGATGTCTTTGTCATAGGAGAGGATTTCCTCTTCCTTGAAGAACAAGCCGATTTCCCGCTGTGCGCTTTCCGGTGAATCAGAACCGTGGATAATATTTTTCCCTACTATCACACCGTAATCTCCTCTTATCGTTCCAGGAGCTGCTTCTGAAGGCTTCGTCGAACCCATCATCTGACGTGCCGTCAAGATAATGTCCTCCCCTTCCCATACCATTGCAAATACAGGACCTGAGGTGATGAAATCAACCAATTCGCCGAAGAATGGTTTTTCCTTATGTTCTCCGTAATGTTCTTCTGCCAATTCAGCGGGGATCTTCATCAGCTTTGCCCTGCCAATTTAAAGCCTTTTCTTTCGAACCTTGCCGTAATGTCACCGATCAAATTTCGTTGTACACCGTCTGGTTTTACCATCAAAAAAGTCTTCTGCATGACATACACCTCTTTATGTATTATGTGAAAGCGCTTTTAATAAGTGCCATAAAAAAGTCTAACAAACAATGAAGGGAAAGGCAATAGATCATGCCCTTCTTTTTCCAATATACTTGGCGATCCCCTTCAATGTTTGTTTCGCTCTTCCTGCAGGCAGTTTTGCCAAGGATTCATAGGCTTTCTTTAAATAGCGATCACTTATTTCCAATGACTGCTCAATGGAACCGTTTGTCTGGACTGTTTGAATGATTGGACGAAGTTCCTCTTCATTTACATCTTCTTTTTGAAGAAAGGCTTTAGTCAGCTGATCCTTGAAGGTTGGATCCTGCATGGAAAACAGTACGGGCAATGTGATATTTCCCTGAAGCAGATCACTGCCGGCAGGTTTTCCAAGTTCCTCTTCGGAAGCTGTAAAATCAAGAACATCATCTATAATCTGATAAGACATCCCAACATTATATCCATATTCATAAAGAGCTTTTTCCTGTTCGGGCTTTACATCCGAAGCAATGGCTCCAAGCCGACAGCTTGCTGCGATTAATAGGGCTGTCTTCCTTTTGATACGCCGCAGATAAACCCTTGTATTCTGCTCTACGTTATATTTATCCTTGATTTGTTCAATTTCACCAAGGCACAGCTCCACCATTGTCTTGGCGAGAATTTGATGTGCTCTAGGATTGTTCAATTTGGACAAATTCTCCAAAGACCGCGCAAAAATGTAATCACCGGTGTACATTGCGATGCGGTTATCCCATCGCGCTTTGATGGTTGGTTCCCCACGCCTCAACTCCGCTTCATCAATGACGTCATCATGGACGAGGGAGGCAGTATGTATGAGTTCCAAGGATACCGCAACTGCTTTCATCCGCTCGATATCATAGTGGCCGAACTTACCACCTAGAAGAACGAAAACAGGGCGGATCCTTTTGCCTCCCGCCTTCAGGAGTTGGCTTGAAGCCTGTCTTAACACGTCATTGTCTGACTGGATCGTATCATTGACGGCCTCTTCCATGATTGCTAGATCATTTTTTAGAAACGAGTAAATCATTGCTAGTTTCATTGCGCTTCATCCTTAAGTTTGCTTTTGACCCATATGCATGGCAGCGACGCCGCCGGTATAGGATTTTACGTTGACGTTATGAAATCCGACTTCTTTAAACATTGCCTTTAATTCTGCTTTACCAGGAAAATCTTTCGCCGATTCGTGAAGCCAGCTGTACTCCTGATAGCTTTTAGCAAACAGCTTACCGAAAATCGGCATGATGTTACCAAAGTAAAAATAATAAAGTCTTTTGAACACAGGATTGGTCGGCTGTGATGTCTCCAAGCAGACGACCTTTCCACCAGGCTTAACGACCCGGTACATTTCTTTTAACACCTGTCGGTAATCGGGAACGTTCCGAAGACCGAAGCCGATGGTCACGAAGTCAAAAGAATCGTTCTCATAAGGAAGTTCCATTGCATTACCATGCTGAAATTCCACCTGTTTGACCCGGCGCGCAAGCTTCTTCTTAATACCGACCGAAAGCATATTTTCGCTGAAGTCAAGACCGATCACTTTCCCGTCCTTACCAACCGCATCCGCGAGTGTCATTGTCCAATCGCCCGTGCCGCAGCACAGGTCCAACACACAGTCTCCCCGACGCACGTTCATTCTTCGCATGACATCTTTACGCCATAGCCGGTGCTGCTGGAAAGAAATGATGGAATTCATGCTGTCATATTGATTGTAAATTTTTTCAAAAACGTTGTGTACACGCTCTTCCTTCGTTTGTGGCTGCATGTTCTAACCCTCTTCCGCTGTCTTTCGATGATTAAATTGATGATGAATTGCTGTGTGTACATAATCCTTCAACCAGTTAAAATGAATCGGCAACTGGGAAACAGCCGATTCCAAGCGCAGGACATGACTTTGCAGCATTTGTTCTAAATTGAGGAGTACCTGGCTGTTGCTTCCGAACAACCCGGGCCGCTTCGTAAGTACGTCCATGAGCGGTGAAAAATTCCCTGCCTGGTAACTCCGCTTCTCTTCCATAAGCTTCTTGGCTAAGAGCCAGTCGCCGGCCATATCATTGATTGCCGTCTTCTGCACATACGAGGCAACCCTTTGAATAAGCAGGGACTCTATCTTCTTCACACTTTCAAGGAATTCTTGGAAAGAATCCACGTCCTTGTAATATAGCTCCATCTTCCACTCATTGATTTCCTTTATTGCTCCTGCAAGCGTGTGGATCATCGGGATATCATCGAGTTGGGACAACAAGTAGTAATACAGGCCGCTGTAATAATCTCCCGCAAGCACGGTGAGCTGCCTCGTCCTGACAGTTTCCCTGTCATCATCCTCTTCCGATAATGTGACGAGATCGTGCGTATCAAGGGCGATCTGCACGAGCATGGTCGTTATAATATACTGTTCTTTTTTTACTTCAGAAAGGTTTGTGTGATCCATGATGGACGAAAGAATGACAAGTTTGTCTTCATCGATGGTAGGTTCAGGTATAAAGCGGACCAAATAAGGATGCCGAACCTTTGATGCGATTTTCTGTTTGAGTTCCTTTATATTGTTATCTGCAGAATTCAACGTGATCACCTGATCCCTTCCTGAAACGATGTTGACCCGAATCTGATTATAGCACAAATTCGTCCGTCATCTGTATGTATAGTATGCCGCAAGTGGGTCAATCCGCTTCGTTTGTCATCTCTCCGTGACTTGTCTGAATGACAGCTTTCCCTCTCACTTTCACTGCTGATGTATGTTCTGTAAACTGGGCAATCATAACTTCGCCCTTATCCAGTTTTTCCGAGTGATGGAACCGTGTGTCCGTACCGCGTGTTAAACCGATGACGTTGACACCGTCCTCCAACGCTTTAATAACGAAAAAATCATTGTTTGGTGCTGACATGTTCACGCCTCCTTCTTTATCAATACTATCTCTTACAAGGGGGGCTTTGTCAAAACATCCACCTTGTGGGCGATGAGACCAGATGCCTTTCTTATCTCCATTATGGACAGCCTTTTCATTTTCTAACGGAATAAAAAGAAAAAAGGGTGCTTATGCACCCTTTCTTCAAGCCCTATGTAGCTGTTTATTTAACTGCATCTTTAAGGGCTTTACCAGGTTTGAAAGCTGGTACTTTGCTAGCAGAGATTTCGATCTCTTCTCCAGTTTGCGGGTTACGGCCTTTACGTGCCGCGCGCTCACGAACTTCAAAGTTACCAAATCCGATAAGCTGGACTTTGTCACCATCTTTAAGTGAATCCATGATAGATTCGAATACAGAATCTACAGCTTGTGTTGCGTCTTTCTTAGAAAGATCTGCTTTTTCAGATACTGCGTTGATAAGATCTGTTTTATTCATGATATTCACCTCCTCCCAAGAAGGTTAAACTCATTAAAGCGACGGAATGCCGCTTCAAATGTTTATTTTAGCGGTCATCTCTTTGATGACATGCCTTATAATAAACGAGTTTTCTCTGAAATTCAATAGACAAACCTTTTAAAATCGCGTAACAATGCGATTTCAGAGCTGAATCACCCCTCACTTAAAGGGCGGATTACCATAAATGGATTTTACTAGCAACAACCTCTAAACACTGTCACATCAAGGTTTTCAGCCATTTTTCTATTGTTACATTGCTAAATACGACGCCGATGGAAGAAACTCCTTCCTATCAAAGATTTTTTTCCGAAAAAAATTAAAAACGGCCCCATCGGAGCCGTTAAAGTATGATCGCTATCATGCCGCCGGAGCCTTCATTAATGATTCTTTCCAGCGTTTCCTGCAGTTTATATCTTGCATTTTCAGGCATCAATGCGAGCTTAGCCTGAATACCTTCCCTCACAATAGAGCTCAGGGAACGACCGAAAATATCTGAATTCCAAATCGAAAGCGGGTCCTCTTCGAAATCCTGCATTAAATACCTTACAAGTTCTTCGCTTTGTTTTTCGGTTCCGATAATCGGGGAAAATTCGGACTGGACATCAACTTTAACCATATGAATCGACGGAGCGACTGCTTTGAGACGAACGCCGAACCTTGATCCTTGACGGATGATTTCAGGCTCATCAAGCCTCATATCCTCCAAGGTTGGCGCAGCGATGCCATAGCCTGTCTGTTTGACCATCTGTAGAGCATCCGCGACCTGGTCATACTCTCTCTTCGCATGAGAAAAGTCCTGCATGATCTCAAGGAGATGATCTTTCCCGCGGATTTCCTCTCCGACTATTTCCTTCAGCACCTGATCGTATAACTGTTCCGGGGCCTGCAGGTCGATTTCTGCGACTCCTTCTCCAAGATCCATACCGGATATATGTGCTCCTGTAATATATTCATACTGATCGAAGTTACCTACGACGGTATCGACATCACGGAGTCGCTTAATATCTTTAACCGTCTCTTCAATCGCTTCCTGAAGGTTGTTTCTCAGCCAGTGCCTATTGTCCAGTACCATGACCCAGCTTGGAAGGTTTACATTTACTTCAAGCACAGGAAACTCAAATAACGCTTCACGAAGGACGCTTTGGACATCCTGTTCCCTCATACTCTCTACAGATAATGCAAGAACAGGAATATCATATTTCTCAGAAAGGTTTGCCCTCAGCTTCTCCGTGTTCGGATGATGAGGCTGCGCCGAGTTGACGACCATGATAAACGGTTTGCCTACTTCTCTTAGTTCATCGACAATTTTTTCTTCTGCTTCTACGTAATCCTGCCTGCTGATCTCACCGATGGTCCCATCCGTGGTCACAACAATTCCGATGGTTGAATGCTCCTGTATAACCTTCTGCGTCCCAATTTCCGCAGCTTCATGGAAAGGAATGGCTTCTTCATACCATGGCGTGTGGATCATACGTGGTCCATGTTCATCTTCATAACCGATTGCACCGTTCACAGCATAGCCGACACAGTCGACCATACGGACACGAATATCAAGGTGGTCATCGATATTAATCGTTGCCGCCTGATTTGGTACGAACTTCGGCTCTGTAGTCATAATCGTTTTCCCTGCAGCACTTTGCGGAAGCTCATCCAAAGCGCGTTCACGCTCCGCTTCATCTTCCATATTCGGAAGCACTACAAGCTCCATGAATTTCTTTATAAATGTTGATTTACCCGTACGCACTGCCCCAACGACCCCTAAATAAATGTCTCCATTCGTCCGTTTGGAAATATCACTGAAGATATCAACCTTTTCCAAAGGATCCCCTCCCAAATAAAATTTCACCATCATACAAGCCTAGACAATCTAATTCTATGACGTCGCCCTACCGTAATATGCACAAATTCGAGAAGTAAAATGAGAAGCGTTTGGTAAATCATAGATTGATAACTTCGTCGGACCGTTACATATCATTAAGGATGATTTCGTTTAATCATATGAAAAAACCGCTCCCTTATGCAGGAAGCGGTAAGAATTTATGACGGCTGTTCATTCATGAAGACAGGTTCACCGTCTTCAACGGTATATGGTTTGGAGTAGGCGGGCACGAAAGGAGCGTGGTCTGTAAGAAGGTAACGAATGTCATCGCCCGGCTTATAATCCGCTCCTTCGTCCCGCATGAAGCTGTATATGTCTTTACGATAGTCTATAAACACCTTCCCCTGCTCATCTATATAAAGAGGAAGTGTATGTTCCGAATAGGGGCTGTCCACACTCGGCGGCTCCTTTAAACCGAGTTTCTCATGATCGATCTCATATACTCCTTTGGCCACAAAATCACCAAAAGGAGGATACCGGTGACTTTCCTGATAGAACGTCACCTTCACCTGAACGGAACGTACGGTTTCCGTTGTCCTGAGGTCAAGCACCTTCACCGTAGGATCCGTCTCCGGATGAATCAGCACGTACTGATAATGCCCCCCATTCTCAAAAGACGTCCCCGGAAGTTCTCCGATCAGATTCTGTTCCTTCAGCTTCTGGAACTCAATCGGATATTTCTGAAAGACCGGTGTTTCCTGATCTTTTGTTTTAATCGGGAGAAGACCGCTGCTTTGCTCCTGAAAGCTGTCCACTGCCGTCTGGACCATTTGCAGCTGGGCATCGTTCGGAATTTTGTTCTTCTCTAAACGAGATTCCGGATAAAGACAACCGGAAAGGACAAGCAGAACCAAAACGGATAGTGCACCAATAGCTTTCTGTTTCATTACAGCCCCTCCTTCACGCCGTCGGCCCGCTCAGAACAATATAGAAGATGATCAGTCCGCCAAGGATCATAAAAAAGTATGCGAATATGGCAACGATGACGGATACTACACCCTTTAATTTATGTCGGCTCAAATAAATCAAACCTACGGCAAGGAATAGGGAAATAATCCCACCGAATGATATGTACATTTTTAACATGGATAAAGACATAGGCGCGCCTCCTAGCGACAATTGTAACTTTTGGTATTATACCATAATCAGGACACTTCTCCTACATCCTTACAGGTAGCGCTTCCAAACATCTTCATTCCTAAAAAAAAACCGGAGCGGTTTATCCGCTCCGGGTGACTAAATAATTCCCTAACCAGCTCATGTGTAATGATTGCTGCGTGTTATCTTATGCATACGATCGAAGGACCGCCTCCTCAGGCGCCCACGGGTTCGTAATTATTTCATAAATTTCCCTAACGTGTTCATATCGAGAGGCATATTCTGCTTCGTGATCGCTTCTACAATCTTATCTTCTTTCTGCTTGGAGATGTTCTTGTTCGCGACCTTCGCCAACTGTCGTACGAGGCGACGGACGGTCTTCTCATCACTGAAGTCCGCATTTTGCACAGAATTTGCAACTTTAAACACATCTTCCGGGTCGATGTTTGCCTTCTTCTTTAAATGGTCGAAAATATTCTTCTGAAAATCACTCATCTATCCTTGACCTCCTCGTGCATTAGGTTCTGTGTAGTATATGCACGGGGGCGGGGATGTGTCAGTGATTCATCTTATCATCAAGAATATTCGTTAAGTCTTCCATCTCGTGGCGGCGGATCCTCGTCATCAATTGGTCAACGACGTCTCCCGGAGCAGCATCTTCAAAGAGCACTTGATGAATTCCAGTCGTGATCGGCATGTCCACCTTTTGGTCAAGCGCCAGCTGATAGGCCGCTTTCGTTGTGCGGACTCCTTCTACGACCATGCCCATCTGCTCAAGCACTTCTTCAAGCGCATACCCTTTGCCGAGCTTATAACCTGCACGCCAGTTTCTGCTGTGAGAACTTGTACATGTGACGATCAAATCACCGACACCGGTCAATCCGGAAAAGGTCAGCGGGTTCGCTCCCATGGATGTACCAAGCCGGGCTATTTCGGCCAGGCCCCGGGTGATGAGAGCTGCTTTAGCATTATCCCCATAACCGAGTCCATCGGAAATACCTGCTCCAAGGGCTATGATGTTCTTCAAAGCACCTCCAAGCTCGACACCAACAAGGTCAGGTGATGTATAGACACGGAACTGCTTATTAATAAATAAATCCTGTACCTTTTCGGCAATTTCCAACTTCTCACCCGAAACGGTAACCGTTGTCGGTTGTCTCAAGCTTACTTCTTCGGCATGGCTTGGACCTGACAGGACTACGACATCTTCATATAAGTGTGCAGGAATCACTTCCTTGATCACTTCTGAAACACGCTTGTACGTATCCGGTTCTATCCCTTTGGAAGCATGCGTGAGTACGGCTCCCGGTTCCATCACATCTTTTAATTGACGGCACACGTCCCTCATCGCTTTTGTCGGCACGACTAACACAATGTGTCCGGCACCTTTCACGACATCCTGTAAACGGTCGCTGGCTGTGATTGTATCCGGAAGTTCTACTCCTTCCAGGTATCTGTTGTTCGTATGGGATTCGTTGATTTCATCAGCGAGCTCTTTCCTGTGGGCCCAGATATGAACATCCAGGTCGTTATCTGCCAGAACAAGAGCCAGGGCTGTCCCCCAGCTTCCTGCTCCCAATACTGCAACTTTTTCCATCATACCTGCCTCCTTATGGACGATTAGCTACGTTTCCTTGCATAAATTTTAATTGGAGTACCTTCGAATCCGAACGCATCACGAATTCTATTCTCGAGAAAGCGCTCGTATGTGAAGTGCATCAATTCCGGATCGTTCACGAAAACGACGAACGTCGGCGGCTTGACGGATACTTGAGCAGCATAAAAGATCTTAAGTTTCTGCCCTTTCACAGAAGGTGTAGGATTCATCGCCAGCGCATCCACGATGACTTCGTTCAGGATATTCGTCTGAACACGCTTCGAGTGATTTTCGCTCGCTTCCAGCACCTTCGGCAGAAGCGTATGAATCCGCTTTTTCGTTTTAGCGGATAAGAATACAATCGGCGCATAGTCGAGGAAACGGAATTGATCCCGCACTTTATCCTCGAATTCCTTCATCGTTTTCTCTTCTGTCTCTACAGTGTCCCACTTATTGACAACAATGACGACAGCTTTTCCGGCTTCGTGCGCATAACCGGCAATTTTCTTATCTTGTTCATGAATACCAGTATCCGCATCAATCAGTGTAAGGACGACATCGGATCGTTCGATTGCTTTCAAGGCGCGCATGATACTGTAGCGTTCTGTTGATTCGTAAACTTTTCCACGCTTTCTCATACCTGCTGTATCAATGATAACAAAATCCTGGTCATCTTTGGTAAAAGGCGTGTCAATAGCATCGCGGGTCGTTCCTGCTATATTACTGACGATAACCCGCTCCTGACCAAGAAGGCTGTTAACAAGTGAAGACTTCCCGACATTCGGACGGCCGATCAAGCTGAAGCGGATTGTTTCATCGTCCACCTCTTCCATCACTTTCTCTGGGAAATGGCTGACGACTTCATCGAGCATGTCTCCGAGTCCAAGGCCGTGTGTCCCTGAAATCGGGAATGGCTCTCCAAAACCGAGGGAATAGAATTCGTAGATGTTTTCACGCATCTCGGGGTTGTCTACTTTATTAACAGCCAGCACGACCGGTTTATTGGATTTAAAAAGGAGCTTCGCCACTTCTTCATCCGCACCTGTAATGCCGTCACGTCCGTTCACCATGAAGACGATCACGTCCGCTTCATCGATGGCCACCTGGGCCTGGGCACGCATTTGAACGAGGAGAGGCTCGTCCCCAAGTTCAATTCCTCCTGTATCAATGACGTTAAAGCGTGTAGTAAGCCACTCGGCTTCTGCATAGATACGGTCCCTCGTTACACCGGGCGTATCTTCTACAATAGAAATTCTTTCTCCTACCAATCGGTTGAAGATGGTCGACTTCCCGACATTCGGGCGGCCGACGATCGCAATTACTGATTTTCTCATGAAAGGATCATCCTTTCTCTATTTCTTTTTCAATTATTTCATGTGTACTCAGTAGTAAAAAGCAAAAAATGCCGTTCTTCAACGGGATGGTGTAACAGCCCATCTTCCGAAGAACAGCAGGATGCCATTAACTTTATTATCTTAGCAAACTTTGTGAAAAGAAACAATTCTTTATCCAACCCTTAATGTTTGACAATAATATAGAGATGATCACTCAGTGCATGAGCAATTCCGTCAAGAATTGCTTCCAGGTTGGCAGCGACCGCTTCCATCTCTTCTTTTGTCTCGCATTTGAATACGGCAGCACTTCCCTGCACTTTATCTTCGGATGTGGTAACAGCTGCCAATATCGCTTTCTCTATTTTCATGAGAAACACTCCCTATCTCCGCTTCGTCGGCATTTGTATCGCATTCTCAAGTACCGGTACGGCTGAAATAATTTCTTTCGCCCTTACCGGGTCCTGCTCCTGAGGAAGGATGAAGACACCGATCCTTCCATCATTTAAGTCTCTCTTAATCAACGGTACAAGCGCAGGCGTACCGGAATCGCGGAAAACCCCCAGCGACACGGAAACGTCATGTAAAATCGCCTGACGCTGGCCGAGGTTCGCAATCGTCGACCGGAAGTTAAATGATTTTGGAGTAAGAATAAAACCCATTCCGTATTTTAATATCTCTCTTTGACGCTCTTTGAGTCCGATGTTCATGATATAAATGTTGTCTACATATAAACCGGCACCGTCAAAGGACACCTCTGCCTGTTCAACAGTGACGATATCAGACAACTGGGATCCGCTCATCAACACACTCGACAGGATGAAAACCACCACCGCCGCACCTATCGCGACCCAAACATTAAAAGCGAGGTATCCTAGCGTAACGAGGAAAGACGAGAAGATAACCAGGTAGTTTCTGCTTTCAAACGCAACGGCTATCCCCTCAATATAAGTATTCCCTCTCGGTACAAGCTCATAGGAATCCATTTCAGATAGAGTATTTCTCTCCATATTACGCACTTCCCGAAACTGAGAGGCGGCAAGAGTGAGAAATGTCACAGCAGTAAATTCTTTCTCCATTATGGAAGGTACCGCTATCGTACCAAGAGAAGCGGCGATGAAGCCTAACGACAAATGAATGATTTTTCCATGAAGATAGGTTGGGTACTGTCTATAATCTGTTCGCAACATAAAAACACGAAGAGCGGTACCGACGATGATCCCAAAAAGGATGGGATATGTAAATTCGTTCATACAAATGCAGATCCTTTCTTTCGCAGGCTGCGTTTCTTTTTGTTAATCGATTGTTTCATACGCTCCACGCCGTAGATGATAAATAGGATGAATAACCCCTTCATCGTCAGCGTCATCATATTTCCGCTTTCCACCAATCCTTCTTCTGTGTAAAGAGAGAAGACATAGTAACTGAGGAGCGATCCTCCTGCATTCATAAAAATCCACAATCCTATGCGCCCTTCTAAATCCCGTATAACAAGACGCAGACTGAAGACCACTCCCGCCAAAAGCAGGGATATCCCCGGAAACACCGCCCAAACCGGGTGTATGATATGAATGATCCACACGGCCGAATAACCAATGCTTGATAGGAGCAGCCAAGCATGCTCCCACTTCTTACGTCTTGTCCGATTCCAAAAATATATTCCAAACAGCAAAAAAAAGCCGGTTTGGACAAAAATATAATCCGTTTCCTGTATAAAAGGAACATTGTAGAGACACATAGAAAGGCACAAAAAAATGTACAGCCTTGGTCTGATGTACGTATTCGCAAAAAAACATGCGATAATTACAACCATCCAGGTTATCCAATAAAACGTTGCCGGCATATGGATCCCCCCTTTATCCCCTTTATTATGGAACAAAATGTATCAGTTTAAACATCAGCCATAACAAAAAAACCCATGACATTGTCATGGGTTTCTTTGATCGTACCAATCTTTTGTTTGACCGTACAAAACGTATGGTTTTCCCTTCAGTTCCTGCGTTTTCGTGCAGTTTAAAAGCATCATTGCCATTTTCACTTCTTGATGAATATGGTCGACAGCTGATAGGAGGTTATCCGGCCCTTCTTCGACTAGAACTTTCAAGAGAGCTCCTGCCATACCGAAAGCTTGGGCGCCGAGAACCAAGGCCTTCGAACCGTCAAGTCCGTTTCTGATACCGCCTGATGCAAACAGATGAAGATCACTGTATCGGGCCGCATTTTCGAGGATGGAAGAAGGTGTGGGAATGCCCCAGTTATTGAAGGAAGCAAACGGCCGTTCTCTGCGCATGTTCTCTACTTTAGAGAAATTCGTTCCACCTCTTCCGCCGACATCGATGTACCGCACTCCCATGTCATAAAGTTTGTCCACCGTTTCTTTGGACATACCATACCCTACTTCTTTCACAATAACAGGAACAGGTGAACGCTCCAGGATTCGTTTAATGTTCACAGAACGCTTAGTGAAGTCGCGGTCTCCTTCGGGCATGATTAATTCCTGTAGGGTGTTAATATGAATTTGAAGTGCATTTGCTCCGAGCATACGGACGGCCTCCACTGCCTGATCGGGAGTCGCTTCACTTCCGACATTAGCAAAGAGAATTCCTTCCGGGTTTTCTTCTCGAACCACTTCATACGTCCGGCGTTCTTCGGGGTTTTTCAAGGCAGACATTTGCGAACCTACAGCCATGCTGATTCCGGCCTGCTTAGCTACGACAGCCAATTCCCTATTAATGCGTTCCGTTTCCCGACCACCGCCGCCTGTCATCGCATTGACAAAGAGGGAACGTTAAATTAAGTTCCCCCACTTGTGAATCTATGCTTATTTGATGAAAGTCCAGCTCAGCCAGACTTTGATGAACGATCTGTACATCATCGAAATGATTGTGAAATTCCCGTTCATGCCCCAAGGCGTGGCGGATATGTCGATTTTTCTTTCCGATCTACTCATATCCTCACCTGCTTCATTACTTCTTATATTTATCTAGTTTATCACCGATCATATCACTCAGAGAGAAGCCGGAGTTATCGTCCTCTTTCTCATACTGTTGAATATCGGCGCGTTCTTCATCACGCTCAAGCTCTTTCATGCTAAGGGAGAGACGTTTTGCATTTTCGTCAACGTCAAGAACTTTCACTTCGACCTGCTGTCCTTCATCAAGGACTTCATCAGGTGTCCCGATATGACGGTTGGAAATTTGAGAAATATGGACGAGACCTTCCACTCCAGGGAACACTTCCACAAACGCTCCGAAACTAACGAGACGTCGCACAGTGCCCTCCAATACATCCCCGGAACTAACTTTGGATTGGATATCGTGCCAAGGTCCCGGCTGTGTAGCTTTCAAAGATAGAGAAATCCTTTCGTTATCGCGGTCGACTGAGAGGACCTTCACTTTCACAGCTTGTCCTTCTTCCACAACATCAGAAGCCTTCTCTACATGTTGGTGGGAGAGCTGTGAAATATGTACAAGCCCGTCGATCCCTCCAAGATTAACAAAGGCACCAAAATCTGTAAGCCTTTGAACGGTACCCTCGATCACTTGACCTTCTTCGAGTGACTGAAGGACCTCTTGTTTCTTAACTGATTCTTCTTCTTCAACTACAGCACGGTGGGAGAGGATGACACGGTTTTGTTCACGATCCAATTCCACGACTTTCAAAGATAATGTTCTTCCTTTGTAGTCTTCAAAATCTTCAACGTAATACGTTTCAACCAATGAAGCCGGAATAAATCCACGGAGGCCGATATCCACGACAAGTCCGCCTTTAACGACGTCTTTGACTTCCGCTTCAAAAATCTCTCCGCTTTCGAATTTGGCTTCCAGATCCTGCCATGCTTTATCAGCATCCACAGCTCGCTTCGAAAGGACGATTTCATCATCTTCCACTTTCTTAACCTGCAAAGTCAGCTCGTCTCCTTCGCTGACAGCATCTGAAGCTTTTTCTACATGAAGGCTGGATAGTTCACTGATAGGTACAATACCCTCGACTTTATATCCAACATCTACGAGGACTTGCTTATCTTCAATTTTCACGACTTTACCAGTCACGATGTCCCCTGCAGAGAATTCTTTCATTCCTGATACTTCCTGATTCATTTCATCCATACCAAGCTACCTCCTTCAATTTCCGACACAACCTAAAATACAGAAATGCCCTTTTGTCTAACTTCTAATATTTAGAGCATTTTGTCAAGTGATTACGCCTCATCATTGATGAATTTTATGCAATTGTCTGATTTCTTCCATAATTCGATCCGTAACGACCTGGGCAGAAGCTTTCTTTTCCCGATATTCTGTCATATCGATCGGCTTACCATAAACAACTTTCAGAGGCTTAAATTTCCGGTAAGGACCGATGATGGCACAGGGCACAATGGCCGCCTCTGATCGAAGCGCGAAGAAGCCTGCCCCGGCAAGCCCCTGACCGATTTCACCGTTTTTCTGCCTTGTACCTTCAGGAAACAGACCGAGTGCATTGCCCTCTTTAAGAATATCAAGACCTTTTCTCAAAGCGTTCCGGTCCCGCATGCCGCGCTTAATAGGGAAAGCATGGACTCTTTTCAATATTCCCCCAATGAAACGTTTTTCAAACAATTCTTCTTTAGCCATAAAGTAAATGTTCCTGCTGCTTGTAATCCCAACTACGGGAGGGTCGTAATTGGAAATGTGATTGGCACTGATGATGACAGGACCGTCAGCAGGTATATTTTCCTTACCAATGACTTTAATCCGGAACATCGGATAAAAAATGGCACTGCAGACAGCCTTACCTACTTTATAAAGATCCATCACTGCCTCATTCCCCCTTAGCCGCTTTCTCTTTGACTATATCAAGGATACGGCTCACAACCTCTTCGATATCCATGGATGTCGTGTCCACCTCGACAGCGTCCGCTGCTTTCACCAGAGGGGCGATTTCCCGGTTGGAGTCGATCTCATCACGTTTTCTAATATCCTCTTTCAACTGCTGAAGATCGGATTGGAATCCTTTTTTCAGGTTTTCCTTATGACGGCGTTCTGCACGTTCTTCGACCGAAGCAATCATAAATACTTTTACCTCCGCTTGAGGAAGTACGTGGGTACCGATATCACGGCCATCCATGACGACCCCTCTATCTTTGACAAGCTCCTGCTGTCTTCTTACCATCTCTTCTCGAACAAGGCGATGTTTTGCAGCGATAGACACCTGATTGGTGACTTCGTCGGTACGAATATCATCGGAAACATCTTTGCCATCAAGGATGACCCTTTGTCCATCCGGGCTCTGAATAAGATTCAGTTCCGTTTCTTTCAGAAGCGCGGTCAAAGCTTCCTCATCCTCAAGGGATACCTTGTGCTTTAACGCTTTCCATGTAAGGGCGCGGTACATGGCACCCGTGTCCACATAAATAAAGGACAGCTCTTCCGCCACCTTTTTCGCTACTGTGCTTTTGCCGGCTGCGGCCGGTCCGTCAATCGCAATTGTCATAGTGTTCATACATCCATATCCTCCATCTACCATACTACAATAAAAAACGCACAAGGACCGTGCGTCTTTCTCCAGTTGAGTAAGCGTTCATTCGATTTATATACAATTAAAAGAATAACATAACGGTTGTAAAAAAATCCATGAATTCTCCATCAAACTCTCTTATCTGTACGAAGTTTCATCTGTTGTTCAAAACAATAACGGATGATCGTCTGACGATCCTGTTCTTCTATATCCGAAAATTCCAATGAAGCCCTTTCCGGGCGTTGATCCGTACCCTCTATTTCCCTTACCAATTCACCCACAGCACGGACGTAATGATAGGATCCCGACTTCATCGGCAGCACGATAGTCATCTCTACAGGACTGTCACTAGGAAATATTTTAGTGGAGGGTTTCACTATAAGAACGCCTCCCCCGCTGATATCATGCGTAACCGTCGTAAACGGGACACCATCCACCTCCACCGCTATATCAACGTTCGCAGGGACGCGGACATACTGTCTACGTTGTACTCTTTTCCACTCCTGTTTATCCGGCAGTTCCAGTAGAATGACCGGGATCGTTCTTTTTTCCCTCCCGACTACTGTTGCTTCGAATGAATACACGGCTTGTTGGTTGTCGACAAAGCTTACCTTAAACACAGCTCCCTCCAGGAAAAAACCAGGTCTTCCAGTTACAGAGTGGATGGGGTAGTCAATACAGACGAAGGCTTCTTCTACGTCCACTATTTTGCATTTGAATGTTTCTCCACCGTTGTTTTCCGTTTCAAGGGAAAGCGGAATACCAATGTGTAAAGGATTCATGGATTGCCCTCCGTTTCATGGGTCTTAAGCATTAACTAATTATCCCACGACCATTATAAAAAGGAAAGCATTTAGGTATAAAGATTCATTGAAACCTATTCGAATAACGGGTTTCACTACTATTATTCTGCGATGTAAAAAAGGACTGCATCTCTGCAGTCCTTTTTTATATGGAACTTATACATCCTGGTTGAATTTCATCTCGGCTTTCTTCAACGTCTCCACTTTTTCTTCCTCTCCGTTGGAAGCGTTAATGAAAATTCGGTACGTCGTCTGGTCCATAGTGGTTAGAAATTCGTAAGTCAGCACTTGTTCTTTTACATCATTTTCAATAACCGCCATATGCTCTTCTTGAATTTCAAGGTTTGGATTTATCTTATCCCTGGCTTCCTCCACCGTAATTTCCGGTTTGTTTACCTCCATATCGGTGTGGTAGTTGAAGTAATCCCTTGCTGACATACCAAGAACTTCTCCATTATCAAGGGCAACTTTGACAACAATAGCATCGGAATGGTACCGGATGTCGTCTTGCGTATAAACAAAGCGGAAGACACCCATTTTGTCGTATTGGCTGCTCTCAATAAGAGTCAGTTCATCAATATCTAATCCTTGCACGTACTTTTTAGCTTTTTCGGAAGCATCATACAAGCTGATTTCTGCTTCTCCTACGGGACGGTTGATCATGATCGTCAGCGGATGTCCGCCTTTCTCTGTTAAATCGATATACCCGTTTTTATCCCCTTTTTGGAAGGAAGCGGTGTAGGTAGGTACTTCTGCCCCCTCTCCGGATTTAGTTACCGTCAGCGCTTGAGGGTCTACCTTCTCCAACCATTTACTTGCCGTCTCTCTCGCTTCTTTTTCGGACATTTCTTTCCCTGAAAGATCAGCAAACGGCTTGTCCCTTGTCGCTTCCCCGAAGCCGACCTGCGTGGTGTCTCCTTCGTAGCTCTCTACCGATTTCTCCACCGTCTTGAACCCGTTCACAATGGTATTGTCACCAACTTCATCATTGGTTGCTAACGCAAGTTGAACGTCCATCCACCTTAAATTATCATTTAAAACAACATTCTGGACTTTTCTCAACTCTTTTTCAATTTCACCTGATTGTTCATGAAGCTGCTCCAACTTGCCGATTTCCTCTTCGCTGAGCGGTTTTTTCTCCAAGTCCCGAACAGCTGTCCGATAGGCAAAATCACCGATATTGTATAAAAATTCTTCGGTTTTATTAAATGGGAGCAGGGTCAAAGGAAGCTGACCTACGTCTGTATTAGCCTCCGACGAAATCTTCCATATTTCTGCTAATTGCGGAGAAAGCTGTTCCCTGGAATTCATTGCTAAACTGGAGCCGATTTTATCATGTAGTAGGTCTATATTATAGGTCAGATCATGAAAGGCTCTCTGATAACTGTTTTCCGCCTGTAGAAGGACTGCGTTTTTATCCTGGTTTTCTTTATATCCCCATACCCCTACTCCGACTAAGACAATACTCAAAACAATAATAGTTATCCAACGTACCATACTTCCACCTCCTATTTACAGAATATGTGTTTACCAATTTGTTTAATTTGCGGTCTGGACCATATCCAGCTCGAAGTCGCTGTATTAGGGTTGAAATAATACATCGCTTCTCCAGAAGGGTCCCAGCCATTAATGGCATCAAGCACCGCTTCTTTAGCTGTGTCATTAGGTTCCAGCCATATTTGACCATCACTGACCGCAGTAAAAGCGCGGGGTTCGAAAATAACACCGGACACAGAGTTAGGAAACGAAGCACTCTCGACTCGGTTCAATATAACGGAAGCTACGGCAACCTGACCGACATAAGGCTCTCCACGCGCCTCTCCGTACACTGCATTTGCCATCAGTTGAATATCATTCTGTGAATATCCGCTTGGAACGTTGACGGCTGTCTGCTCTGTTTTTTTAGGTTTCGATTGTTCCGGAGCCTGATTACCGTTTGAATCATTTCCGGCTGGTTTCTTTGTCTGTTGAGACTTAGGCGTTCCGCCGTAATGAGTGAATTTATTTCCCTGGCGGATCTGTTCTTTAACAAAACCCTCATCAAAATTACTCGCCTTCACTAATTTATTTTTTACTTCAGGTCCCGCCAACCCGTCGATTTCCATACCGAATTCATACTGAAAATTACGGAGAGCCCAATACGTACCCCAACCGAACACTCCGTCAATTTCTCCATTATAAAAGCCGAGATACTGGAGACGGGACTGCAGTTCAATTACGTCATCCCCTGTCGCTCCCTGCTGTATCACTTGATTGGAGAATGCTTCCACTTGATTTCCTGAGTACACAGGTATCATCAAAAGCGTCATTCCAATCATGATGACCGCTGCTTTCTTCCATACCATTTCATACACACCCCTGTCCCAATAATTTATAGGGGTAGTTTTTGACAGATGTTGAACTTTATACACAGCCTGTGAGATAAAAAAAGAGCTGCCAGGGGCAGCTCAATGATCGATTTCCGGGTACGAAGTATGATGTTGGTTGGCAACTCGGATATGGCGGAAACTGATTATCCATAAGATCACGATGAACGGGGTGATCCAATACATCCATGAATCTCCCTTGATTGTGATGATATAATCATATATGGTATGAAGCATAACTGGAATAAAGAGAGCGATGTACATATATCTGTTTGAATACTCTCCTGCAAATTTGGCTTTTCCCATATAAAAGCCCATCATGATTCCGAAAAGACCATGGGAGGATACCGGAAAGACCGCACGGAGCACCGCAATTTCTATTCCGTTTGCAAACAAATAAATGACGTTTTCGATTGTTGCAAACCCCAGACTGATTGCTACTCCATAGATGATTCCATCATAATGATGATCGAAGTCGGAATGCCTGTATGCCACGAACAGAAGGAAGAACCATTTGAAGAATTCCTCAAGCAGACCCGCAAGGAAGAAGGACTTTAGAAAAGGCTCTTGAAACACCCCTTCTGCTTGAAAGGCATACTGGATGAACATCAAAGGGAACACCATAATGACACCGATAACGAACATGCGAAAAATCAGCGGTAACGGTTCCAACTCGATCCGTTTGCTTAAGTATATGAATGTCATGATGGCCACAGCAGGAGATATGGCAGCAGTGAGTATGGCCATTTTATCAACCTCTCTCTTTCTTTCACCTACATTTCATCGTATCATGAAGAAGATGGAAAAGGAATAATTGAATGGAAGTTGGTGTGCTATGAAAAGAATTTTGATCATTCATACAGGTGGGACAATCTCGATGAAAGAGGATAAAGAAACAGGAGAAGTGAATACAGCTTCCAACCACCCTTTACAGGAGATTTCCGAGCTGCTTAAAGATCACGTAGAAATTGAGGATGACATCCTATTTTACCTTCCCTCCCCCCACATTCGACCGGACCACATGTTGAAACTCGGCCGGTCCATCCATGAAAAGATGGCCCGTAAGAATTATGACGGCATCGTGATTACGCACGGCACGGATACACTGGAAGAAACAGCGTTTTTCCTGGACCTTTTCCTGCAGACGAGAAAGCCTGTCGTTGTGACCGGCGCAATGCGATCAAGCAATGAAATTGGCTCCGATGGTTTATACAACCTTTTAAGTGCGATAAGAGTAGCAAGCTGTGACGAAGCACAGGACAAAGGTGTCCTTGTCGTGATGAATGATGAAATACACACGGCGAGAAACGTTACAAAGACATCGACCAGTAATGTGGCGACATTCCAAAGCCCCCAATATGGACCAATTGGAATCACCACCAAACAAGCTGTCTTCTTCCACCATAAAATGACCAAACATGAATCCTATCCGATCCAGAAAATTGATAAGAAAGTCTCCTTGATCAAAGCATTTGCTGGTATGGACGGTTCTCTAATTGATGCCGTTAAGGAAAGCGGAGCTGATGGTCTCGTCATCGAAGCGCTCGGCCAAGGAAACCTTCCGCCCGAAACGGTAGATGCCATTGCCAGGACACTGGATGCAGATATTCCGATTGTCCTCGTTTCCCGGTGTTACCAAGGTATCGTCCAGGATACATACGGATATGCAGGCGGTGGAAGGGAACTGCGTCAGCTCGGTACCATATTTGCGAACGGTTTGACCGGACCGAAAGCCCGCATTAAACTGATGGTTGCATTGGAATTGACTAATAACCGGACAGAGCTTGAGCACATGTTCAGCTGAAATCGAAAAAGGAGCCCTGAGGCTCCTTTTTTATTTCTTATTAATGATGGATGAAGCGATGCGACCGCCATGGTGGCGACCGTTCTCAATAAAAATCTCGTTGTTGTTATAACCGGCAGCAATAACACCTGCAATGTATATTCCAGACACATTTGTCTCCATTGTGTCTTCTTGGAAGGCAGGACGCCCTGTTTCTTCATCCATCTCCACGCCAATTCTTTGAAGGAATCCGTGATCAGGACGGTACCCGGTCATAGCAAAGACGAAATCGTTGGCTATGCGTTTCTCTTCCCCGCGGCACTCATAGACGACTTGATCCTCCGTGATTTCTTTTACGTCGGCACAGAATTCCATATCGACGATCCCTTTCCTTACAAGGGCTTCAAATTGTGGTAAAATCCAAGGTTTAATACTTTTTGAATATTCTTCTCCTCTATAAAGGACTGTTACCTCCGCACCGCATTTCTCCAGTTCAAGCGCTGCATCTGCAGCTGAGTTCTTTCCACCGATGACAACGACCTTTTTCTTGAAATAAGGATGTCCTTCCTTGAAATAATGCATGACTTTAGGTAGCTCTTCCCCTTTGACACCCATGAAATTCGGCTGATCATAATATCCGGTAGCAACGATGATGTTATTCGTTTGGTAGACGTTGTTTTCCCCTGTGTTTGTTTCCGCGTTTACAACGAAGCCCGTGCCTGACTGTTCAACCGTCAACACTTTTTCGAAGGTGTTTACGCGCAGATCCTCTCTGTCTGCAACGGCGCGGTAATAAGCAAGCGCTTCGTTACGTACAGGTTTCTGCCTTTCGCTGATGAACGGAATATTTCCTATCTCCAGTTTCTCGCTGGAGCTGAAAAACGTCTGATGCGTCGGATAATGATAAATGGAATTAACGACATTTCCTTTTTCAATAATTAGTGGATCGATTCCATGTTTTTTTAATTCGATGGCTGCGCTCATTCCGCACGGCCCACCGCCTATTATAATTACATCTTCATTCGGTTGTTGCACAATGAAACACTCCTCTTCCAATAACCTGGACCTGATGACACTTAACATAATAAAAAATCTCCTACCATATTATGATAGGAGATTGTTCGATTAGAATCAACCTATATCCATCCTCTGAACCTTGATGCTTCGGCCATTTTACGCACGCCGACCATATAAGCAGCCAGTCTCATATCCACACGTCTCGTCTCGGCTGTACCGTAAACATTGTCAAAGGCCTTCACGATAACCTTATGGAGTTTCTCTTCCACTTCCTCTTCCGTCCAATAATACCCCTGGTTATTCTGTACCCATTCAAAGTAGGATACGGTTACACCACCTGAGGATGCAAGGACATCGGGAACGAGAAGGATGCCGCGTTCAGATAAAATTCTCGTAGCATCGAGCGTCGTAGGGCCATTGGCAGCTTCTACTACGATAGAAGCCTTAACATTATGTGCATTATCTTCTGTAATCTGATTCTCAATCGCTGCAGGAACCAGAATGTCGCAGTCAAGCTCCAGGAGCTGTTCATTGGTAATGGTATTCTTAAACAGGTTCGTTACCGTACCGAAGCTGTCCCGGCGGTCAAGCAGATAATCAATATCCAGCCCATCCGGATCGTGCAATCCGCCATAAGCATCAGAAATACCAATCACTTTTGCGCCACGATCGTGCATGAATTTGGCAAGGAAACTTCCCGCATTACCAAAGCCCTGAACGACTACGCGTGCGCCTTCTACACTGATACCCTTTTTCTTGGCTGCCTCTTCTATACAGATGGTTACTCCCTTGGCCGTTGCGGTTTCTCTGCCGTGTGAGCCGCCTAGCACCAACGGCTTTCCTGTGATGAACCCTGGATTATTGAATTCGTCAATACGACTGTATTCATCCATCATCCATGCCATGATTTGAGAGTTAGTAAATACATCCGGTGCAGGAATATCTTTTGTCGGACCTACAATTTGACTGATGGCACGTACATAACCGCGACTGACTCCCTCGAGCTCCCGGAAGGACATTTCACGTGGATCGCAGATGATGCCGCCTTTACCTCCACCATATGGCAAGTCGACGATGCCTGCCTTAAGACTCATCCATATAGATAAGGCTTTCACTTCTTTTTCGGTGACATTCGGGTGAAAACGGACTCCGCCTTTCGTTGGTCCGACAGCATCATTGTGCTGCGCTCGATAGCCTGTGAAAATTTTGATCTGATCATTATCCATACGAACGGGGATACGGACCGTCATCATTCGTACAGGTTCTTTCATCAATTCGTAAACTTCATTTGGATATCCTAATTTATCAAGTGCTTTCTTGACCACCTTCTGTGTGGACTTCAACACGTCTAGTTTATCATTAGTTTCATTTGCAGAATCTGCTGGCTTATCGGCTACCATCCATTTACCTCCTATATCCATCCATTCGATTAGGGCTCATCTTTCAGTGATTAGTATACACCTTCCACCTGGTTAAGAAAAGATGGAAATACAGCTTTTCTCCTAATTAACCAAATAAAAAGAAAGCGATTACACCTTTTTCTTCTCCGTGGCTCCGGAAAGGTCTACGAACTTCTGAATCAGATCATCATAACTCCAGCCCACCGCCTGGGCAGAATCAGGGAAAAGGCTCGTCGGTGTCATTCCAGGAAGTGTATTAACTTCGAGTATTACCGGCTCATTCCTTTCATTAATAATGAAATCGACCCGGGAGTAGACATCGCACCCCAACAGCTGATGTGCAAGAACCGCATGCTGCTGAAGCTTTTCTGTCAAAGCATCTTCCACTTTGGCAGGAACAATATGCTCACTTCCACCTGGCTTATATTTTGAATCAAAATCATAATAATCATTCTTAGGTATAATCTCAATGACAGGGAGCGCCTGTTCCTTCCCTTTCTTTCCGATAACCGGAACCGTAACTTCCCTTCCACTGATGAAATCTTCCACCAATATATCAGTATCTGACTTTGCAGCCGTTTCAATAGCACCTTTTATCTGTTTTTCTTCTTTTACAATCGTCAACCCAAGGGTAGAACCTTCCTGATTCGGCTTAATGACGAAAGGAAGTTGGAATTCCTTCTTAATCTCCTCTTCAATCTTATGGAAAAGGGTTGAATCCCTCACGTCATACGCCACACTCTTCGCTGTGTGAAGTCCGTTCAACGAAAACAACTGCTTTGATTTTGCTTTATCCATGGCAAGAGCGGAGGCTAGGACTCCTGAACCTACATAAGGAAGTTCCATCATGTCGAGCACGCCCTGAATTTTCCCATCCTCTCCGAAACGTCCGTGAAGCCCTATGAACACAAGATCTACATCCAGATCAAGGACCTCGTTTATTCTATCAGGAGAAAAATCCACGGAAACCACTTCGTGCCCTTTGTTCTTCAGGGCGTTAATGATTCCTTTACCTGTCGATAAGGACACTTCCCGTTCTCCGGAAGTTCCACCATATAAAACCGCTATCTTCATGCTTTACACTCCATTTCCAACTACAATAATAATAGTTTGATACCGTTTTAATCTTAACACGTCCAACGTGTCTGCTTCTATTAAAAATAAAAAGAACGAAGCTTTTAATAAGCATCGTTCCGACAAATCAGGAAAAGTGTATGAATAATGTTTCACACGCCTGACCGTCCATAACCAGCTTCCCGTATTCCATCAGCCGATGGGAAGTAGCTGCAGAAGCAGACGCAAACTCTGACAGCAGTGCAATTACCTGGTCCTGATCCAGATGTAAAATATCTTCATCCTGAAGCAGCATATAGTAATTTTCATTATAATAATAAACGCTACCGCCTGTCACGCCCAGCTGATAGAGTTGTATACCGGCCTGGATCACATCCTCGAAATCATCGAAAGAAAACATCATTTCTTTACTTTCGTCCAATGTAACTTTCATTTCAAAGTAATCTTCGTCCTCTTCCAAGTCCAGGGATTCTGTTCTGGTCACGACCACAAGCATTCCCTGCGCCTGTAATAGGTACACCTGAACAAGCAGCACTCCGGTAAGTTCCAAACCGAGCTCGATCCCCGCATCATACATCATGTCACTAAATATTCTGTGTACCTCGGGAGGTCGTTCCACAGCTCTTCACGTGACAAACCTCTATCCATTAAATCATCAAACGTCAAAAATATCTTAAACTTCTCATTCGTCATTCTTTCCACTCGCACATGATCGCCCCCCTGCCACAATGTGTGTTATCTATATATTATGATGTACGTTCCGATTATGGCACCTTTTTTCAAATTATATCCGGCACAGCAGGAAGGGCCGGCCGCTTTCTCCAGAGAATTCATATCTCTGTTCAATTATCTTTCAGCCAAACCTCCCATGCTTTCTTTGAATTCCCCACAATGAACGGCTCTATCCGCTTCTTATCCAATTCAGAAAGGCGATCATAAGCATACCCGCCGAGGCCGATGACAAGATCAGGGTACTGTTTCTGAAGAGATTCCGCCAAGCGGACGGTTATTGGTATGTTCTTCTTAAGCGTACAGGACATGAACATATATTTAGGCTTAATTTCATCAATCACGATATCAATATCTCCGCCGGCTATACTTTGTCCAAGGAATACAACATCATAGCCTTTACGCTTCAGAAATAAAGCAAAGATAAGCAGCCCTAATTCGTGACGCTCATTTGGTCCGCACACAAGCAGCGCCTTAGGCAGCATGCTGTCCGTCGGTATAGATAAAAGCATCATGCCGATTCTGGACCGGATAAACTGACTCGCAAAGTGTTCGTGTGCACTTGTTATTTTGTTGGCTTCCCACAAATCCCCAATGTTAATGAGGATCGGGCCGATAATATCAATAGCGACTGTTTCCGGAGTAAAAAGACTAAAAGCATGATCGAGATGTTTTTGTGCATCATTCTCACTAAAGGAAAGCAGGGCGTCAAGCAGATCATCTCCGAGCTTTACCAACTGTTTGCTATGATCTCTGTTATCTGTATCCACCACTACTTCCTGATTGCTCTCAAGAAGCGAGACAGCCTGGGAAATGGTAAAACCTCTATCCACTTTCTCCATCAGCCATTTTAATATCCTGATATGCTCTTCTGTGTACAGCCTGTGTCCTGCTTCATTCCGTGAGGGGCGGATCATTTGATAACGACGCTCCCATGCACGCAGCGTACCCGGTTGAATGCCGAGCCGCTGGGAAACTGCTTTTATATTATATTTAGGTCTCGCCGTATCCATCTCGCCCCACCTGTCCTTTTTCTCTATTATATAAGAAGGAAGAATAACGTGTAAAATTTGTCTATTCTCTATATCTTTTCCCTGTAACCCTTCGCAGCAGGAAGAATTTGAATGGAATGCAGCTCCGCTCTCGTTCCGAGTCTCAACGGTAAAGCGGAGGTCCCGTATCCTTCACTGACCAGGTTCATCTGTTCTGCCGAACCTGCCCATCCACCTCTCTTGTATGGACCAAGTCCGAATAGACGAACCTGCCCGCCATGGGTATGTCCGCTGAGGACGAGGGAAAAGCGTGCTTTATTTTCTTCGTGCATCCGATGATACACATATGGATCGTGGATGCAGAGGATAGAGAACACGTCTCCTGGATCCTGTCGAAACGAGCGTAGCCCTGTACCAAGGTAATAAGGATCAAGTCCTCTCAGCAAAATACGTCTCTCATCATTTATTTTTATGACTGCATCCTCATTCGACAATGTTTGGACGCCGAGGGCAGCCAGTTCTGCAATGATTTTTTGACCATGATATTCATGATCGTTGTTACCAGGAATGAAATAAACAGGAGCCCCTGCCTTTTGCAGAGTCTGTACATTCCGGACTAATTTCTCCCTTGATGTTCTCTCATCGACGAAGTCCCCTCCTATAATAATCAGCTCCGGCTGAGGATACTTTAGAAGAGATCGTTCAAGGATTCGTCGATTATGTACATCGGAAAGAAATAAGAGTTCCAAAGGCTTCTCGTATGGATAAGCAGCTAACTTCACTTCTTTTCTCTCCAACCGGTCGTTAAAGGCACTGTGAACCATGAAGAGGAGAATGACGACCATTCCTAATACTGCTATAGATAATATCCACCACATCTTGGGTCCCCTCCTCGAATTATGGAAGTTAATCGTATCACAAATCGCTCAAGGATAACATGAAATGGTTTATAAACTTCTCCATGAATCTTCATAGGACAAGTATCCCTGGACATATCTATGAGAGGTAAAGGATGTGATGAGTGGAATGTACACCCCGATTAAATGTTACCAACCGTACCACAGTCCGAATGACCCCTGCCCCCCGAGAGGGTATGCATGTTATCAAACCCCTCCTAATTTGTATTTAGGTTTTCAGCCGCCCAACCTACCGCAGTTCTCTCTGCAGGAGGCACTGTACAAAGGGACCTTATGGCCTGTTCTCTTCGATCCTTACCCTACGCCTCTGCCGCAAGGAGGGAAACAATGAATCAGGCACCTCAAACGGATCTACGTGCCCAAATGATGGAACAGATTCAAATGGTCGATTTCGCCCTCGTCGAACTGACGCTTTACCTGGATACGCATCCGAACGATACCCAGGCGATCCAACAATTCAATCAGCTTGCTGTCCAAAGCAGAGATTTAAAAGCCGCTTATGAACAACACTTCGGACCACTGCGTCAATTCGGCGGCAGCTTCTCCGGATACCCTTGGAATTGGAAAGACAGCCCCTGGCCGTGGCAGGTATGAAGAATAACCACAGTTGGAAGGGTGGGTGGGTCATCCCTCTCCTTTCCAGCGACTTAACCTAAAAGGAGTGGTGGTATGTGGTATTACGAAAAAAAACTCCAATATCCAGTGAAAGTTTCCGAATGTAATCCGAGACTTGCCAAGTATTTGATCGAGCAGTATGGAGGCGCCGACGGGGAATTGTCTGCTGCTCTTCGTTACTTAAATCAGCGGTACACCATCCCGGATAAAGTTATCGGTCTGCTGACGGATATCGGAACGGAGGAATTTGCACACTTGGAAATGATTGCAACTATGGTCTATAAATTGACAAAGGATGCGACTCCCGAGCAGATGAAGGAAGCCGGTCTCGGTGCCCACTACGCCAATCATGACCATGCGCTTTATTATAATGATGCGTCCGGCAACCCATGGACTGCTACATATATAGCAGCAAAGGGGGACCCGATTGCTGACTTATACGAGGACATCGCTGCAGAAGAAAAAGCACGGGCGACTTATCAGTGGATCATTAATATGTCTGATGATCCTTGCCTTAATGACAGCTTGAAGTTTTTGAGGGAAAGGGAAATCATTCACTCTCAACGGTTCCGGGAAGCAGTTGAAATACTGAAGGATGAACGCGACCGTAAGAAGATTTTTTGAGGAGCGACTTAGTCACACAGCAAAAAATCCGGATCACCTCCAAGTCTTCGAGCGAAGACTATCATAAGGTGGTCCGGATTAAATTATTGCAATCCTCTTACTTAAGGTGTTCTGTCCACAGTGACTTTTTGATGCTGGTACTCCGGTTGAGAGGGGTCCAGGATGGAGTGTTCAAACCACTGGTCCCAATACGGATAAGACAGCCATACACAGATGAGTATTATAAATACGAGCAGAAGGAAGCGGATCCATAGGGTACCCACTTTCCACTTTGTTTTGGACTGTTTGGAATCATGGGTATCTCTTCTCGGTGGGAGGTTCAGTACGTCAGGTTCTGTCTCCTGGAACTGTTCCTTTTCCGCATAACCTCTCAATTGCTCCGCTTGATCCTTTTCTTTCAATTTATCACTCACTTCCTCCACCCCATTTGCCGAAACGGATCGATAATGCCAATATTAGATCAATAATAAAATGGGCGGTAATCGTAACCGTGATGCTCCCTGTCCATTCGAACATATAGCCAAGCAGAAAGCTTACGAATAACACAGACAGGAGCAGCACTATTTTATTCCAATAACGAATATGCATCAGAGCAAAGAGAACGCTCGCAATAATATAACCGAACTGGGTATGCAGTACGCCGCGAAACAAAAGCTCTTCACTAATGGCTATAAGCAGGGTCAAAGCCACAATACCTGCTACGGACCTTGTTTGGAATACCTTTACATTAATACCGCCATCATCGTACATCTTTTCAGGTAAACTATACATGAGAATAAAATCGATGAGAAGTATCAGAAGTCCCGGGATGATCCCGAAATAGACCCATGTATGTAATTCTACATAAAACAGCTTCCTCCACTCCGCTTGAAAGGAATCGAAAAGAAAGAAGCTTCCTGCCAACGCGAGAAGGAGAAGGACGAGCTGAGTAAATACTAATTGAACCGTAACTTCCCGATCACTCATTTCATGAATGATTTCCGCCTGGCTTTTACGATTCATGAGACGCCTCTATTTGAAACACGCTTTTCAAACGATCCAACCAGCTGCCGGCACCCAACACACGACTATTCACATTAAATCTAACACTATCTATGTGAAACCCACAGTTATCACAACAGGGCACATTTGGTTCCCGGTACCCTGATTGGAACGGACGGTAAAGACTTTCACGCCGGCAGCCAGTGACGTGCAGCCAGCTCAACATTTCCTTAAGTTTATAGTGCTTATACTCCAGGCGTTGACGTAATATCCGCTTCAACTCGAGGTGAAAGGAAGACGGTACATCGCTGATTCTTTGATTGTTCATCCACCCGTTTTCCTCTAAGTGATACTTTATGAAATTCCATTGTGATTCCGAGAGCTGATAGGCTTCCATCATCAAAGTATCCTCCACAGAAACAGGACGATTCGATGAATGGAGGACACGCTCAATATCCGCTTCTGTCGGGAGCTCACCTTGTATAAGCAGCTGTGGAAGGTGGTGATCACGAGGAGTATGCAGGACAAGACTTACAGAAGCTTCCCCGTCACGGCCGGCCCGACCGATTTCCTGTATGAACGATTCCAGTTGGGAAGGGAGGTGAAAGTGAATGACAAGGCGGATGTTTCCTTTATCCACCCCCATGCCGAATGCACTTGTACAGCATATTACATCCAGCTGATCATTCATGAACTGCTGCTGAACAAGCATCCGGTCCGTTTGATCCATACCACCGTGATAGAAAGCCACCCGCTTGTCAACCCTCTGCCTAAGCTCAACGGAAACTCTTTCCGCCCATTGCCGGCTCGAAAAATAGATCATGGTTGGAGCATGATTACTATTTAATAGACCTACGATCCTGTCCACCTTATCATCCGGTTTCTCATAGGACTCCACTGCCAGACTTATATTCTGTTTATCCATAGGAAAGATTCGTTTTTTCATGTTTGGAAGATTCAGCTTATCCATAATATCCTGCTGTACCTCCGGGGTTGCCGTTGCACTGAGGGCGAGAACGGGTGGATTTCCGATCTCCTCGATCGTCCGGTGCAGTTTCATATAATCGGTCCGAAACTCATGGCCCCATTGAGAAATACAATGAGCTTCGTCAATGACGAACAACGTCACATTCGTGCTGTCCAACCGCTCTTTAAGCCGTTCATTCTGCAACATTTCCGGCGAGATATATACGAGTGAAAAGTCAGAAAGGCGTTCCAATGTTCTTATTTTTTCCTGACGATCCATGAAACTGTTCAGGGCTGTCACATCTTTATAACCGGCTGCCTTCAACTGTTTAACCTGGTCAATCATAAGGGAAATAAGCGGAGAAACAACGATCGCTGTTCCACCTAGCAGCTTGGCAGGGAGTTGATAGCACAAAGACTTACCTGTACCCGTCGGGAGAATCCCAAGAACATTTTCGCCGGCAAGAATATCCCTGATCACTTCTTCCTGCCCCTCCCGGAACTGCCGGAAACCGAAGTAATGTTCCAAAGCTTTAGTCAAATCCAGTGTCGTCATAAAAGCTTCCTTTCTTTATAAAAATGCTGGGCCACTGCCAGAGCAAGCCGCAATTGAAAGTAGTCGTACCTTCCGTCTAACGCTTCCTTTATGCGCTTAAGCCGTTTTGTATCCAAACGTTGTGCGACCATGATAATCTCCTCTACCTCTGCTTTTCTCATGAATGGCTCAAAACGGAAGGAAGAATCCACCAATGCCGCTTCCACGACATGATCCTGGATGGTGCTCTTCTTCAAACGCCGCAAAGAGACGATGTCGTCCAAACTGTATCCCTGCTCTAAATAATGGTACGTCCGTTTTGCTGATTCTGTCACCAAACTTGTGCCGCCGAGCCCTGTTTTACAGGAGGAAAGGATGGGAAAGCTTTCTTCGCTCACCTGATAGAGACGATAGTACATATGCTCAAGACAAATCCTTACGTCCATTTCCGTAATCTTGAACTCCCTGGCAAGCTGTTCCACTGTCAGTCCAATCACTCCACCGCCTGTCATGCGGTATGTGAATATACCAGCTTCCAGACTATGGCAGGTATTCAGTATCACCTGCAGTTCATCGAAGAGGTCATGAGTTGTCCTGGTGAGCTTCCCCTTTTGACCTGCATACATACGCTTCACCCACTGTTGTACCTCAGGATCGTCCACCATCGGCACAAAGGATGAAATAGAAGCGTTTATATTCGTCCACGTCTGTATCAATAAATTCAGTCGCTGACGGAATACATGGATAATGGTGTGTTTTGCCATCCCATCAAATGCAGTAAGAGCAGGGCCGGCATACTCTTCCAACGCTTTCTTCCCATGCACTGTCAAAGCGGGATAAGCATCGTTTTCCATCCGGATACAGCCGCGACGCTCCAGATTCCCTATTTCATTATCCAGCGACTCTCTTTCTAAATCTGTATATACGGCAAAATAATTGTCCAGACGATACCCTTTCGCATCCTGCATCGTTTGGGAAGATCGCTTCCCGGTCAGCAGGTGAAAAATCCCGGAAACCGTCCGCTCGCCTCTAAGTTTCTCTATACATGTCAACAGTAAGTATTGAAACACGACTTCCCCTCCTTCCTGTATCCGGTCAGGTGCTTCCTATTGAAAAGTATATAAGCTGGATTTACAATGAATGGTGTACTTATGTAAATCTGTCTATTTAATAATCGTTTGGACAAAGGAGGATTTCACGGTGGCTAAGTTCACTATTGTGGACCAGGATACGTGCATCGCATGCGGGGCATGCGGCGCAGCTGCACCTGACATATATGATTATGATGATGAGGGAATTGCTTATGCAGTACTCGATGATAACAAAGGATCGTTCGAGGTCCCGGAACTGTATGAAGAAGATATGGAAGACGCTTTCGAAGGGTGTCCGACAGATTCAATAAAAATTGCCGACACACCCTTTGACGGAGACCCTTTGAAACACGAATAGTTTGCAGCCCCTCCCGATATCGGCAGGGGCTTTTTTTTACAGTTAAGTCCAACGGTCGAGAGTCATTTCTGCTTCTGTACGATCCACACTGGTGAAACGTCTTCCTGTATTATAGTCACTAATCCGGTAATGGCCGCTTACAGCGTGCTGCTCCATGACAACACTGCCTTTCTCCTCCAAAGGCTTCCAGTACCATTCCTCTTGGCGAGAAGCTTCCCACTCGTACCGTTGATGGGCAATAGTCAATGCCGTTTCCAGCGGGGAATCACCGCAGGCTGCTTTTAACACACTACTTCCCGGAAACAGTGCGATGACGGCCACTACGGTCGTCCATCCCGCTAAAATACGCCCTTTTTCAATCTGCACGAGCGTTTTTTTCGAGACACCGATGATCACCGCCATTTGATCTTGTGTGTAGCCCTGTTCCACACGTATCAGTTTTATCTTATCGGAGATGATTGCTATCAACTGTTCTTTGTCCATTCCCATCTTCCCCTTTTTGATATTTCCATTTTAACATGATTCATCGCTGTCCACTATCTGCAGGGCTTTGACTATTGACCATCAATTCGGAGCGAGAAGATTAATAACCTCAGGAGTAGGTATAGGGTGACGAAAATCGTAGGCACCTTTCTCTCGTTCCAGGCCGCTGAACTTCACTTCCCGATAACCGGCCGAAAATGCCGTTGCAAGCAAAGCATCCACCATTTCCCTTCTTTCCCTTTCATCCTTGAAGGCATGGTGATCTACATCAAGATACAAACGCTCTTTATCTTCCTTAACGACGGACAAACGAACATGATCTGGAATTGGAGACTCAAGCTGTGGAAAAGGAGCATTCTTTCCCATCTCTGTAAGGAGATCCGAAAAGTCTGCATCATCATCTGCTTGTACGGGAGTGAGCAGCGATTTTGTGGAAGCATCATAGTGATAAATAAGAAAATAATACGTTTCTTCTGAAACTACAGGCAGTTTATCGGTCATACCATAATTACCGATGGCAACCTGTTTCCCGTCAGAAGTCTTCACGTCAACGGAATCTGAGGCATATCCGGATAATTCCCACCTCACACTTTCCACGACAGACCTAGCCCATGAACTCCCACTGACTTGATAGTTCTCAGGAAATACCGCTCTCGCTTTCCCAATCTCTTCATCTATCTCGTAATCCACTTCAGGAACGGTACGCGGAGAAAGTCCGAAAGTGTCTGGGTCCACTCTCGTTTCTTCGGAAGCGAGTGTGATTGGAATGACGAACTCTCCATTCCTGTCCGGGAAGGCCTGCACCCTCATCCCGGATTTGCGGGTATCTGCAACCAGTGACAGTGTATGTGTCGGCATATCCAATCCAGCTCCTTCCAAAACGGGTGGTAATGGGACAAATTCCCCTTCCCTCGTGTCTGTTTGCTGCGCCCCTTGTTCAGGAAGGGGCTGCAGGATTTCCTGAACAAACGGGAGAGAGACTGCAAGGAGAGAGAGAACGGTAAGAATAGATAATAGAGGAACAATCCGGTGCCGCTTCTTCCTCACACCACGATTTATCCTTCTTTCAACAGCGCGGTACACCTCCCCCTGCTCCCTTTTGTCTTCCAAAGAAGGTAACTGAGAAAGCCACTGCTTCACATCCTGGTCTGATATTTTTTTCTTACTCAATGTCTCCTCCTCCTTCCCTCGCTTTTTCTATATGGGTTCTCAAGGCTTTCATACCACGATGCTGCGTCGTTTTCACTTTGCTTTCACTGAAAGAAAGAGCCTCTGCTGTTTCCTGAATGGACATTCCCTGCAAATAGCGGAGTATGAGCACACTCCTCTGATTAAAAGAACACTTATCCAAAGCTCTGTACATTTCCTTCACCTCTTCGTTCATTACAGCCACTTCCTCAGGCAGAGGGAGACCATCGCGTAAGCTCTCCTTATTCTTCGTCCAATCAAATGTTTCTATAATACGATCCCTTTTTCTCTTCTGCTTCCGAAAATAGTCGATGGCCACGTGACGGGCAATGGAAAGCAGCCACGTCTTTTCTGAGCTTTGCTTTCGAAAGGAATGATAGGATTTTATGACACGTATGTACACTTCCTGCACGAGATCTTCTGCAACAGCACGGTCCTTGACCATATAGATAAGAAATTGAAATAAATCCCGGTGATGTTGCTTATACAGTTCATCAAAGAACGATTTCAAAACAGTACCCCCTGAATCACCTATGTATATAGTCGTAACAAATAGGAGATCGTTACACTACCTATACTAATACGAAAAAAAAAGAAAAAGCTACCCTGTTCTAGGGCAGCTTTCCTGCTGGGTCCAATCTATGGTTTGTTAATGGGTAACGTCTGAACAACCGTCCTAATACAGGAGCCATAACAATCAGAAAAACAGTGTTTGAAACCGCATGATTGATGTCCATAGGAATCCCTGCCAGATAATAGGCCCAGAAGGGCTGTCCTGCGACATGCATCGTGAGAGACAGGACAAAGCCATAGAAGATACCACTCAAAAAACCATATACAGATAACAACCATACCGGAAGCTTAGGAAGAATCTTACCTAAGATACCTGCTCCGACACCGATTAAACCCCAGGCTGTTATCTGCCATACGGTCCACATACCCATGCCGAGGAGGAGGTTGGAAGTCAGTGTCGTTACGAAAGCAACCAGTACACCTCCAACTGGACCCAGCCAAAATCCGGCGATGATAATAATCGCCGTTACAGGCTGGACATTAGGAATATTGGCAAGAGCCATTCGGCCCGCAACAGCTAATGCTGACAGCATGGCAATCAACGTCAGTTTATATGTGTTCATAGTTGGTCATTCCCACGCATGATAATCGAAGGTAACCTGATCTCCATCTTTCAATTCATAATCTTCTGCGCCGACTTGACCTTCTTCTCCATTGACGGTGTACATCCATGCTTTCTTTTCATCGCCTCCAACACCTTCAATGGAGTTGATGAATCCTCCGGACTGTTCCACTTTGAAATTGTCCTCCATCACCTCCATCAGATTCGCACCTTCTTCGGCAGTAATTGATTCAGAAGCAATTTCTTCGGCACCATTATCTTGTGAAAGCTCCACCTCTACGGTAATTTCCTGTTCCTGCTGTTCGGTCGTTTCTGCACTCTTTTCTTCATCTTCCTGCGCGCCGCATCCTGCCAAAACACCGACGGCAAGGAAGGCCGCCATCATCAGGCGATACCATTTCTGTAACATTTTTTTCTCCCCTTCTGTCTTTTTGAGGGTTTTGAGTAGCCACAAATAAGAGCCTGCCCCTGTTGGGACAAGCTCTAAGACGAACCAATAGAAGCGGGACTGGCCGCCATTCACCGATCGGTTGCCTCAAATACTCAATCCTCGAAGTATTGAAACGCGAGATCAGGCAGGTCTACTGACTCGTGCGTCATCCTTCCAAGGCTCCTTCCCGTTATCCACAGTGGATCCACCTTTTCGTCGGCACTCACAGTTGCGAGGACAGTTCCGGTTTCCTTACCGGATTCCCATTTTAAGTCTTTCAGACACCTGAATTCTCATTTTATACAGTTCCTTTTTAAGCGTACACGAAACCGTCACAATTGGCAATAAGGGGATTACCCATGAATGAAAGGGATGCGGAAGGTAAAGGTCGTCCCTTCCCCAAGCCTGCTGTGGACGCTGATCTCCCCGTCGTGCCCCTCGACGATGTTCTTTGCAATGGCGAGACCGAGACCGGTTCCTTTCTTATAATCCTTCGTTTTTCGCTTCCTGGATTTGTCCGCCTTATAGAAGCGTTCAAATACAAATGGCAGGTCTTCTTCAGCAATGCCCATACCGCTGTCGTTTACCGAAGCGACCCAGTCATTCCCGTCTGGAACGACCGTCACATTTACTTCTCCGCCTTCTTCTGTGTGGCGGATGGCATTATCAATCAAGTTCGTGAACACTTGTTCAATACGATCCGGATCAAAGGTAAGCCTGCCGAGTTCAGGAGCAAGATCAAGCGTAAGGTTCACCTGTTTATCACCTGCCAGACCACTGAACTTCCGGATAATCTTCTGCATATACGGTCCCATTTCGATCGTATCATGAGCGAGCTGAATATGCCCCGCTTCCATACGGGCCAAATCCAGCAGCTCGTTGACCAATCTGCCGATCCTGAGGGATTCATCATGAATGATCTGAGCCAGCTCGTTTTTGTCTTCTTTAGTTTCTGCAATATCATCCACAATTGCCTCGCTGTATCCCTGAAGCATAGAAATTGGAGTGCGTAGTTCGTGCGAAACATTGGCTATAAAATCTTTACGAAGCTTATTTAGTCTCCGTTCTTCCGTCATATCACGCAGAACCGCGACGGCGCCACGAACCTTTTCCCTGTCATAGAGAGGGGTCATAATGATCACCCATGAGCGACCTTGTACGGATACTTCCACCATGGATTCATGTTCCTCTGTTATAACACTTTGAAAGAGCTCTTTTAAAGGCTCCGGCAGACGAAGCTCCTCTTCCTTATCCCGGGACGGATCCCGTTCGAAATCAGCGGCTTTCAAATACTGCTGGGCTGGAGGGTTCGTTATGAGCACATCTCCTTGACGATTGATGGTTATGACACCGTCCGCCATGGAACGCAGGATCCCTGAGAGTTGTTCTTTCTCTTGATTCAAAGCATTAATATGAAATTTCAACTCTCTTCCCATCCGATTAAAAGCCATGGCAAGCTCGCCGATTTCATCATGCGTTCGGATTGGGATTTTCGTATGAAACTCTCCCTTAGCGAGTTCCATAGCTCCCTTTCTCATTTTAATAAGTGGAGCTGTTATTCTCGTAGACAGGAAAAAGGCAAAAATTGTAGTTAAAATAATCGCGATCCCTGCTCCAAGAAATATGATTTTCGTCGTTTGCTCCGAGGTCTCTTCTACGGTGTCGAGCGATTGATAGACAAAGACCGCTCCAGAGCTATTCTCAAGAGGTGTTCCAACTACCATCACACCGGAGGCATGCTCCTGCATATCTGCAATCTTTTTGACGTCTTTACCGTTTTCCATAACGGCCCGAAGTTCAGGGTCCTTCCGAAACCACGCATCATCAAGCTGCGGCATCGCTTCGGATTCACTTTCAGCGAAAAGACTGTCGCCGGGTCCCCAGACAATGACTGCGCTGCTCGCTGGATCTTTAACTAAAATAGTCGATGAAAGCAGAAGGTCTTCATCAGATTCATAGCGGTCGACAACTTGAGAGATCTTGTCGGCTGTCTGAAGCAGATCGCTTTCCGCTTCGAGTATGTGATAGTTTTGGAAGAACTCAAGCAGCAGAATGGTAAGGATAAAAAGGACGAAGCATACAAGCAGGAGGATGGTGAACCAGAGTTTCCCGACAACACTCCGCCAGAACATCAGTCTCCGCTGACCTCGAACTTATATCCGATTCCCCAAACAGTCACAATCATCCCTGCAGCTTCCTGAGAGACTTTACTCAGCTTCTCCCTCAGGCGTTTGACATGGGTATCCACCGTTCTTAAGTCACCAAAAAATTCATATTGCCATACTTCCTTCAACAACTGCTCGCGGTCGAAAACCTTGTCTGGTGACTGCGCCATAAAATGCAACAGCTCGTACTCTTTCGGAGTCAGGGAAACTTCCTCCCCTTCCGCAGTCACCCGGTGGGCATCATTGTCGATAGTCATATGCGGAAACACCAATACATTTCTCGCCTGCGTATCTGTTTCCAGGAATTTGGTCGAGGATGCTCTCCGCAACAATGCCTTCACACGCAAAACTACTTCCCTCGGACTGAACGGCTTGACTATATAATCGTCTGTACCGACCTCGAATCCTTGAACCCGGTTGGCTTCTTCACCTTTTGCGGTAAGCATGATTACTGGAGTAGCTTTTTTCTCTCTTAATTCCCGACATACATCTATCCCGTCTTTTCCGGGCAGCATTAAATCGAGTAAAATGACGTCATAATCATTGTTCAGCGCTTTTTGCAGAGCTTCTTCTCCATCCTCTGCTTCATCGATCTCGTAGTGCTCTCTTTCCAAATACATGCGGATCAACCGACGGATACGCTCTTCATCATCAACGACCAGTATTCTTGCTTCTTGTTCCATGTTACCTACCTCCGACTGTATATTCTAAGTTAGACAAAGGGCAGGCGGGACATTTCGTCCCCCTGCCGGGCTTCTCGTTTACGCATACGAATGTAAACCGGATATAATTAAATTCACAGCAATGAGATTAAACATAATAATACCAAATCCTCCGACAGCAAGCCAAGCGGATTTCATTCCCTGCCATCCCCGTGACAAGCGAAGATGCAGATAGGCTGCATAAAAGAAGAAGGTGATCAAGGCCCACACTTCTTTTGGATCCCAGCCCCAAAAGCGATCCCACGCCTGCTGTGCCCAAATCATGGCGAAAATAAGCGCCCCGAGTGTGAAAACCGGAAATCCAATCGCTACGGCCCGGTAGGAAACTTCGTCCACGACCTCAGGATTCACCTTGTTTAACAAAGGCTGAATACTTGCTGCAATCCGTTTTCTCAGAATGATCCGTGCCGCCCAATACACAACAAGACCTCCGAGAACTGCCCAGATAAACGTATTTAATTTCTTCGCAGCGTCTTCTCCTCGCATCCACTCCGGTACTTCAAAGAGCGGCCCGAAATTGTCACCGGATACTTTTTCTCCACCGGAAGGACCAGCGATCGCCGGCATGTAGTAGACAATTTCCTTCACCTGACCCTCAACCGGGGCTTCAAACGTCGTTTCGTGCCCTATAGCATTGAAGGTAGAGGAAAGGACAATAAAAGCGATGGTGGTTGCGATAATATAAATAACAAATTCCAGCCATGTGGTATGTTTCGACCGCCTTGATTGATCGACCTGCCTTATAAGAAATATTAAACCGGCAACAAAGCTGACGGATAAAATCCCCTGTCCAAGCGAAGCCGTCGTCACATGGATGTATAACCAATGTGACTGAAGGGAAGGAACCAGCGGTGATATCTCCGTAGGAAACATACTGGCGAACGCAATCAGAAGCAGCGCGATCGGCAGTGCGAACAATCCCAGCAGATCCAACCGATAGATGAAATATAAAACAATAAACGCAAAGACGAAGCATCATCCCGAAGAAGGTGGTGTACTCGAACAAGTTACTTACCGGTGCATGTCCGCTTACCATCCATCGTGTAATGAAATACCCGACCTGAGTCAGAAAACCGATTACTGCGAGGGTGATACCAATATTCCCCGCTAGTTTACTCCGCCCTTTCTTCTTGTCTCTTATCGTTCCTGCAAAGAAAAAAGTTGCGATCAAATAGATAAAAAAAGCTGCATACAGCAAATTGCCGCTAATCGTCGTCAAGTCCCCCATATCCATCCTCCTGACTATCTATGATTTCATTTCATATTGGTCTTTCGGTGATTCTATGTTGGTCCCTTCGATGGCTTTATCGATCTCCATTCTCAAAGCGTACCAGTTTTTGTTTGTATGTCCGGAAACCCATACCCCGTCTTCACGCGGTTGCAGCCAAATGCGGCGGTGGTTCCAATACATACCCTGGATGACACCAATCATGAAGATGGCACCTCCGAGGGCAATGAGCCAAAGCGTGTGGTCTTTCTTTACCGTTAATCCGGTGACGTCCCGAACATCGAAAGCTGTAAGACCAAGTTTATACTGATTGTCCCCTCCGGCGTCAATGTTTGCACCGATCCCGAGGAAACTCGTCTCCGGTTCCGTCTCGCCGGGAGGATAAACATGAAAGACAAAAGCAGGGTTTCGTGGATATTTAGAGGCGGATACCGGCTCCCCGTTCTCCATCTCATAATCCGGGAAGTAGTTGGCAATCTCCACACGATAATCTCCAACTTTGTATTCCGAAGCAGGTGCTGTCAAATCCACAGTGAACTCCCCGTAATTGGTTTCGTCATCGTCTTTATCATGAATCTTAAAGCTCATCTCTTTAAACTCATCCAGTTGATAACTTGCCTGATAAAGTGCATAATCATCGAATTTCAGCGGATTGTTCATCGTAGCGGCGCCTTCTTTCAACTCTTTCAGCTCCGGTTCCGCACCGGTAACACCCTGATTCGTCCGCTCATAGATGACAGCATCTGTCCGGAAGGTCTTTGGAATGGCACCTTCCTGATTCTCCAGCGCTTCTTTAAACCTGGCATCTTCCGGATTATCTTTATCATAAGTTTCCAAGGTAAACGCTTCATTTTTAATGTAAAACTGACCATCCGTCCCGTTGATCAGTGCCGTTTCCCCTTCCCGTACCCATATGAAATCATCGACATACAAAGCAGGTACGAAGCGTAAAAGCGCTCCCAGCAAGAAAACGATTAAGCCGATGTGGTTGACATAAGGCCCCCATCTGGCAAAGCGGTTCTTTTCAGCGAGCAGATGACCATTTTCCTCCGTAACCTTATACCGGCGTTTCTTCAAATTCTGCTTGAATAATTCCGTGTCGATATCATCCCGAACCGTCTCTCCGAAAATACGCTGTTTCTTCATGAATAGTTCATGACGTTTCGGTTTCTGTCTCTTCAAGGTTTTATACAATGGGAAGAAGCGGTCGATACTCGCGACAATGATCGATATGCCGATCATGGCAATCAGAAGCATGTACCACCAGGACGAAAATAAATCGTGGAATCCCAGCTGGTAATAAATCTGACCGAACATTCCATATTGGTCACGGTAGTGTGTACTTGGATCTACGTTTTGCGGTATGTACATTTCTTGAGGGAGTATCGTGCCAACGGCAGATGCAATAACAGTAAGGAAGATCAGCCAGACTCCGACTTTTACAGAAGAAAAGAAATTCCAAACCTTATCAATGATCGTCCTGTTGTAGGTCTTCGAACGACGGGCGCTCCCGTCATACCTCATGTTGAGCAGCTCTTTCTGATCATTGCCATCAATATGTTGATTCTTCTCGACAGGTTTTCCGCAGGACTCACATAACACAGTCCCTTCCGGATTCACATGCCCACACTCACAGGTAATTTCGTTCATTAACAAAACCTCACAATATCGTGTAAAATCTACTCCTCCGGCGTAATCCTCTTCAGGTAACCCTCCAATTTATCCAACGTCAATGGACCAATTACCTGTTCTTCAATATCCCCGTCTGGTGTGATGAATAAAGTGGAAGGAAGGGGGTTTATATTATACAATTCCATAACCTGCCCATCCTTATCTCTAAGAATCGGGAAAGTAAGATTATATTGGTTGATAAACTTATCTACTACGAGATCGGTGGAATCGAGATTGATCGCCAATATCTCCACACCTTTTTCCTTATATTCCGGATACAGTTCCTGCATATAAGGCATTTCCTCTTTACAAGGACCACAAAAGGTAGCCCAGAAGTTTATCATAACGCCTTTACCTTCCAGTTCACTTAACCGGACGGTTTCCTCTGTTCCAAATTTTC
>NZ_ANPF01000070.1:0-10343 GCF_000328325.1 Halobacillus sp. BAB-2008
TCTAAAAACTTTTAATTATAGTAAAATAAAGACTTTTTCATTTATTACTTACATATGTCGAATTTTGATTTATAATGAAATTTCTAAAAACTAACACACTTTTACAAATGGAGGGAATAATAGTGCAGGCAACTATTGATAACGCACCGAAACAAGGTAATGGAAAACATCCGCCTGGTTTATTCCTGCTCTTCATTACGGAAATGTGGGAACGCTACAGTTATTACGGCATTCGTTCCTTTCTTGTTCTATACTTGACGGCTGAGCTGGTAAGCGGCGGTCTTGGAATGAGTGACAGCCAAGCGCTTGTTCTTTATGGTAACTATATCGGTCTCGTTTACTTGACTCCGATGATCGGCGGCTGGCTGACGGACAAGTTCATGGGATTGCGGACAGGGATCACCATTGGTGGTATTACAATGGCCCTTGGTGACTTTACGCTGTTCCTCGTGCAAGAGCAATGGGGATTATACTTAGGCTTGCTTCTATTAATTATAGGTAACGGTTTCTTTAAACCGAATATTTCCACCCTCGTGGGTGAGCTCTATGATAAGAATGATTCAAGGAAAGACTCTGCATTCACCATCTTCTATATGGGAATTAATCTTGGTGCTTTCTTCTCACCATTGATTGCGGGTCTCCTTTATCAGGATATTTTTTACTCCACCGTAAATGGAGTAGAGCACTTCGGTTTCAAATTCGCATTCCTTGCATCTTCTCTCGGTATGATCATCGGTCAGGTTCTTTTTAATGCACTTTCTAAGAAATACTTGGGTGATATCGGTACGAAGCCTGCCCGTACGAAGGCGGCTCCCGTAAAGAAAGAGAAGGCGAAGCCGCTTACGAAACAAGAGAAACAGCGGACGTTGGTCATATTGATTCTCGCTGTGTTTGTCATCATGTTCTGGGTAGGATTCGAACAGGCAGGTGCATCGTTCACGTTATACACACGAGATTTCATCGACCGTACCATTTTCGGTTATGAAATTCCTGTATCCTGGTTCCAGTCTTTGAACCCGCTGTTCATCCTGCTGTTTGCTCCAGTCGTGTCAGCTATATGGTTGAAACTGACGAAAACGAAGCGTGGGGATTTCAGTGTACCGACAAAAATGGCGTTCGGCCTCATTCTGTTAGGACTTGGTTTCATGGTCTTGATCCCTGCAGTAATGGCCACAGGCAGTGATCCGGATAATGTAACGATGAAAGTAAGCGCTGGCTTCATGGTGATCACATACCTGCTTCATACGATAGGAGAGCTTTGTCTGTCACCAATCGGCTTGTCGATGGTTACGAAAATGTCCCCTGTCAAGTTCGCCTCTGTGTTAATGGGCGTATGGTTCTTAAGTAACGCAGCATCCAACAAGCTTGCCGGTGTCGTTGCATCATGGACGACAGAGGCAGGTTACCTGGAGATCTATGTTTATATCGGTCTGGCTGCCATCGTTCTCGGCTTCATTCTTCTCGCATTGACCAAGCAGATTCAGAAACTGATGAACTTGGAAGAGCTGGAGAAAGAAGATCAAATGAAAACAGCATAACGAAGAAAGGACTTCCAATTAAGGAAGTCCTTTTTTTTACGTATGAGCAAGCACTCGTTTATGCCGCTTCTGTTCTGTTTTCTTCATCAAATATGGGAGCACCCAGCGGTCGAGGCCGTAACGTCCTGCGTTCGCACCTGCGACGAGGAGGAATATGGTTAATATCGCCATTTGCGGATTGGTGCTTGTCGTTCCGCTTAACAGGAAGCTGAAGTTCATCATGATTCCGCCAAGAGCGGCAAGGTTCGTAAATAAGCCGAGTATCAATGCCAGACCTACGAGAACTTCGCCCCACATGACGAGGAAGGCGAACAGTTCGTGGTTTGGAAGTGCCACTTGTTCAAGAAATACGGCCCACCAGCTTTGGACAGCTGGATGCGCCCCTTCCGCTTTGCCGATCGCCCCTTGCAGAAACCCCTGAACTTCGAAGCCTCCTGTTAATTTTCCAATACCGGAAGTCAGCCACACATACCCAAGATACAACCGTACGAACGTCAACACACCAGCAGCAACCTTGTTATTCCGCAAAAGATCATTAATCATTTTTCTCACTCCTTTTAGTTTGTTCACCATTTCACATGATAATGGATAAGAGCTCTTCCTTACACTTACAGTATAAGCTGGAAAAGGATGGAGGGCTATAACTTTGTTCACCATTTCACAAATTGGACGATAACATATGTCTTTATCATGACTATTGCACGGTTCCTGTTTACTTTTATGAAAAGAAGCCTCCAAAGTATAGAGGCTTCTTTTCACACTGCTTGGTCCTTTCGTAAACGCAGGTGCTTCATCCCTTTGAAAATACGGAAAATGCTGTTAGCTGCAATCAGTGTTCCAATCGCCATATAGAAGACTTGGAAGCCATCGAGGGCATAAACCGTGACGATGAAAAAGGCCAGCACAAGGATGATTCCGTGAAAAATAGTATTGAAAAGCATGAATCGTTTAGTCACTCGTAATCACTCCGTTCCTTGGTTTTCTACCTCATGGTACCTCAATCACCTGGAAAATAAAAGAAGGGAGCTTTCATGATTTTATAAAAAAAGAACAGAGGGGGGTATCCCTCTGTTCATTCAACTTGGTGAAGTAATACATTTCATAGGTAGAGGAAGTGTTCAAAACGGGACGCCTTCCACGGGGCGGCAGGTGAGCGTCCTCATCGCTGCATTATTCCGCCGTTGGACGCTGCCTGTTTCTCTCCGCCCCTTGCCGTAATGGGGCTTCCATAATCACATCGAGGTAATTCGAGCTTACAACTCTTTTCTCAACCGGATAAGTTTTTTAGATAACTCCGATCACATCAAGCATAACGATGATGATTAGTAAGGGTGCGACATAGCGAAGCAGGATGAACCACACATTGAACAACCCTTTTTTCAGACTGCTGCCATGACTGAGTTCTTCATATAAAGCGCTTTTCTTCATTTTATTTGCGACAAACAGGGCAATCAACAGGGAACCAATCGGGAACAGGACGTTACTGACGGCGTAATCCATGTTGTCGAAGAACGTACGGCCGAACAGCGTATAGTCTGCGAGTAAGCCGTAGGAAAGTGTGGACGGCGTACCGACGATAAAGATCGCAAGTCCGATGATCCAGGCCCATTTTTTCCTTTTCCGAGTGTCTCCTTTTGATAGGACGGAAACGATGATCTCAAGCATCGAGAAGGCAGAGGTCAAAGCTGCGAATAGGAACAAAAGCAGGAATGCCCCGAAGAATACCATGCCGAAAGGAAGCTGGCTGAAGATCGTCGGGAGTACCTGGAATAGCAACACAGGCCCAGCATCCGGTTCAAGTCCGAAGGCGAAGACAGCAGGGAAAATAGCAAGCCCCGCCAACAATACGATGAAGATGTTCATTCCACCGATGGAAAAGGCCGCTCTAGGAAGACTTTCTGATTTTGGCAGGTAAGAGCTGTACGTCACCATGACGGACACGCCGACACTAAGAGTGAAGAAGGACTGCCCCATTGCTTCCAGAACGGTTTGTGATGTTACTTTGCTGAAATCCGGCTGCAGCAGGAACGTGATTCCTTCCATAGCTCCGTCGAGCGTCACAGCACGGATGACAAGCAGGATAAATAGTAAGAATAAGACCGGCATCATAATTTTACTGGCTTGCTCAATACCCTTTTGAACGCCTCGGGCTACTACTAGAATCGTAAGGATCATAAAGATAAACTGGACGAGCAGGCTGATTCCGGGATTGGAAATGGTGCTCCCGAAAACATCCGCGTAATCGGTTGAGGACAAATCATTGAGTTGGCCCGTGATGACTTTGTATAAATAAGCCACAATCCAGCCGCCGATGACACTATAGAAGGATAAAAGCAGGAATGAAGTAATCATTCCGAGAATACCTACCCAATGCCACTTCGTCCGGGGGGCGATTTCTTTATAGGATGCAATGGCGTCTTTCTGGGATGTACGTCCAATGGAGAATTCCGCCAGAAGCAGCGGAAGCCCGAGAAACAAAGTAAATAAGATGAAGAGAAGAAAGAATGCTCCTCCTCCATTTTGACCGGCAATATACGGGAATTTCCATATTGCACCCAGTCCGATAGCGGATCCTGCGGCTGCAAGAATGAAGCCGAGCTTGGATGTCCATTGCTCTTGTTGTTTCATAGTGACTAAGCTCCTTTTCCAATGAAATTGAAAGACTCTTTGGCGCAGAGAACCACTAAAGTCTTCCTCCGAAAAAACAATAAAAAATCGCCCCTACATGCCGTAGGGACGATTTTTTATCGCGGTACCACCCTGATTATGGAGACAAAAAATCCCCATCACTCAAACGTATAACGGTCGTCACCGTCTTCTGCCCGAAGGCAAAAAAAGCTCCAGAAATGAAATTCACGTACCTTTTGTGTGCCGGTTCCCACCAACCACCGGTTCTCTGTGACAGGGAAAAAGTCGCTACTGTATTTCTTTCAAAGCCGTTCTGCATGTTTATTGGTTGTTATCATTTTTATCATGCTTTCTATAAGGTTGTCAATCTATTTTGGAAATAGCGGAAGGCCGTATAGAAATAGTCCCTGTCAGAAGGGGTGTTTGCAAGTGGAAGTGGGAAAATTTAAATAAACAAAGGGATTTTGAGTGTTATAAACCCAAGGCAAAAAACGGAACAATATTTTCGGAATAATAAAAATATAGGTGGCGTCCCGTCTTTTCTTGGTGTATCCTTAATAGGAACATACGTTCTTAAAAATTGAAGAAGGAGTGGTTGAAATGTCTATCAAATTGACCCCTTATTTAGTGTTCGACGGGAATGCAAGAGAGGCGCTGGCTTTTTATGAAGAAGCACTCCAGGGCCGTATAACAGGAATCATGAAGTTCAAGGACATGCCTGAAAACCCTGATCATCCACTGCCGGATGAAATGAAAGACCGGATTATGCATGCACAATTGAAAGCAGGAGAGGCAGACATCATGTTTTCGGATTCGTATCCCGGCATGTCTTTAAAACAGGGAGAAAACGTCCAATTGGCCATTCTTCCTGATGATGAGGAGACGGCGCAGCATATCTTCAACGCGCTTGCGGCGGAAGGGGAGACCATCATGCCTCTGCAGAAGACGGATTGGAGTCCGGTCTACGGGCAGGTAAAGGACAAGTTCGGCATCACATTCCAAATTAATGTGGATGAGGAACCTTCCAGCTGATCTTTACTTTCTTTTATTTGTGGGAGATACTGTCTGACTGTGTCTCCCTTTCTCCTTCAATCCTTCAATATAACTCTCCAACATCAATTGTATAATAATGGTCATAAGCTCAGCTGCCCTCCGATAGGATAAATACGTGCTGACTTTTCCAGTCCCTCCGGTCCAAAATATGCTGAATAGATATTTAGTTGGATAATCCAGGCATATTTTTTGTATTTTTTTGCCGATTATGTGTAGGAATGGGGTATATATCGGTGTATAATGAGGAAGGTTTTTCAAGAAATATGGACATTTCTTGAAACTTTTCTCAAACGACTCACGTAAGTATAGTCAGAAATGGTATTAAAAAGAAGAAAGGGAGAGGTACATGAGCGAACAACCAAAGAAAAAAGGGATGAATAAGTGGTTAATTATCATCCTGACAGTCGTAGTTATTGCAGCAATCGGAGGAACGGCTTTTGCATTACTTAAAGAGAACAATCCTATGGTTATGTACATGGATGCTCAGAAGAATACGATCGATGAGCAGACAGAACGCATGGCTGAATACACAGAAGACCAGATGGAACTTGCAGACCGTCAAATGAAAGAAGCGTATAAGTCGGAAGGCACAGTGACAATGGATATGAATTTCCAAGGAGACCAGGTTCAACAGGTCTTCCCTGAAGTAGCGATGATTCAAGGGGTACTTTCAACCGTACAGTTGAATCTCGACAGCAAGTACAATCCTGAAACAAAGGAACTTTACGGAGGCATGGATCTGCAGATGCAGGGAAGCAGTTTGGCAAATGGTAACTTCTATCAGAGCGAAGATACTTTCGCTGCACAGGCTCCATTTGTATATGATAAGTATTTTGCATTCGGCAACGATCAGCTTGGTGATGTCCTTACCAAATACACAGGATCTTCCGAAGGTTTGGAAGAACTCCCTAATTTCGCTGAATATGCGCAGTCTCAAATGACGCAGGAAGAAGCGAAAGAAATGTTGACAGAGTATGCAGTAGCTTTGGGTAAAGAGTTGAAGCAGGATCAGTTCACGCTTTCTGAAGGCGAAGAATATGAAGGCGAGAAATATGATAAAGTAACGATTGAAATCAGTGAAAAAGAAGCGAAGCAGATGCTTGTTACCCTTCTTGAGAAAGTGAAAGAAGATGAGCGCATCCAGGATACGCTGGAACAGCAGGCAGCGCTTCAAGGAAATGTCGAAGGAGTTCAAATGGAAGACCTTCAGGCAGAGCTTGATAAAGCAATCGAAAATATCGACAAAGTTAAAATCCCTGGTGGAATCACTGGTGAAGCCTACATCAAGGACGATTTAGTAGCCCACCAGACTTGGACAATGAACATTGCTGATGATACGGACGAAACAATTAAGGTTGCAATCTCTAACGACTACATGAAGGATGGCGAAGATAAGTACACGTCTACCTTTGATGTTAACCTTTCCCCTGACAGTAAAGACGAGAGCATTGCTGTTAAGTATGAAGAGAAAGGTGAAGAGAAAGATAAAGGACTTCACGTTGATTATACAATCGGAGTGAAGTCAGACTTCGAGCAGGATAACTTTACAGCCGACCTTCTTTTGAACACGGACTACACGAACGAAGGTTCTAAGTCAGACTTCGAACTGAAACTTGGCGGAGAAGCTTTCGAACAGCAGGCAATGCCGGCGATTTCTGGATTTATTAACACGACTTCCAAGGAAGACGGCGACAATAAAGTCAACCAGAAAACAGATTTCGGTTTGAATCTGAGCATGGATGATCCTGCGATGGGCAATATGTCTGCAGACATTGAGTTCAATTTCGACAACAACTTGACGTTTACGGATGACCTTGAGTTCCCGGCACTGGAAGAGAACAACACAGTTCAGCTTATGGACGTTTCCGATGAGGAAATGATGCAGATTGGTCAAGAAGTTCAAATGAACTTCCAGGAACATCTTAACTCCATTATGGGCGGTTTCGGTGCAGGTTTCTAATCCGATGAACACCCTGAGTGAGAAAAGGAGGCAGGTCGTATGAATGGGTTCTCGTTATTGCGTTATGAAATGAGGGCAGCCGTCAAACGGCCTGCCCCTCTTTTTTTATCTATTGCTATTCCCTTACTATTGATCGTACTCGTAGCATTGATGCTTCAAAGCTTCGTAGAAGAAGGCGCAGAGCCTGTACGGGCGGCGGTGGTTGATGAGGACGATACGTTCCAGACAAAAGCACTTATCAATCAGCTTTCAGAAGAGAAGCGGCTGAGTCAGGCATTGACGCTTACCCCGATGGATGCGAAAGAGGCAGAAGCGGCTTTTGAACAAGGGGAGCTTGCCGGTGTCATGATGATTCCGGAAGGATTTACGAGCAGTCTGATGAACGGTGAGAATGATCCAATCGTTGTCATGACGAATGAAGACGATCCTGTGGATGCAACGATGCTTCAAGTACTTCTGGATAGTGGAGCCGACTACATATCGGCATCCCAGAGTGCTGTTAATGCTGTTTATGATTTAAGTATCCGCGAAATGCCTGAAGGGGAAAGAAACAGACGGCTTCAGGAGGTCATCATAACTTATAGTTTATTCGCACTGGACCGGAACGATGTTTTTGAGGAAGAGATGGTGGTTTCAGGAGCCGGTATCGGATGGGAGAGGCATGCGTATCTCGCTGTTATGATGACGTTCATCTTCCTTTTTCTCGTTTGTTATCAGATGCTCGACGGAAACAGGGAAACAGGGTCCATTCTGATGAGGTGGCGGATGGCTGATATCACCTTTGTCCATTGGGTCATGGCAAAGCAGTGGAAATGGGGCTTTGTAACATTTGGAATGTTGGAGCTGCTCGTTGCAATCACTTCCCGCACAGATGCTGCATTGGTGCAGTCTGCTACCCTTCATCTTGGGCTTCTGCTTGCCGCATTGTGGATGTCTGCCTTTGCCGTTCTCCTTTTCTCCCTACAAATCCCGGCAGGCATGAGGTTCTTAATCTTATTTGTTATATCCATTATCGGTCTTTTAAGTGCTGGGGCATGGGTGCCGAGAATTTATTTACCTGAGTGGCTGTCCCAGAACTGGAATCCTTATCAATTAAGTTATGATGTCTTTCAATCAGCTCTGCTCGATGAGGATGAACGGGGACATCTGACAGGCTTGGCTTTGTGGGGAGTAGGTTTGAACATTCTTGGCTTGGCGGCTGCATTATGGAGGGAGAAGCGGGATGCTTACTTATCTATCTTTACATCTAAATAAATGGAAGAAGCGCCCGGTTCTTTTTCTGCTGCTTTTCTTATTTCCACTTCTTTCGACATGTATTTTATATCCATTGCTTGAAAGGACAGCAGAAGAGACGGCTGTGCCGGTAGCCATTGCTGACGAGGATGACAGTTCCTACTCACGAATCATTCTCGAACGTCTCCAAGAGGCAGAACGGCTCCGTTTTACTGCTATGACGAAAGAAGAAGCAGAAAAAGCGGTAAGGAAAGGTACCATGGAGGCTGCCTTTATTTTGGAAAGCGGCCTTGAAGATACGATACGGCTTGGGCAGGTGGACAATGTTGTCACATGGATACGGGCGGATGAATCACTATTAGACGTTTTTGCTAAAGAGGCGGTTGGAGCTCAAGTTATGCGGCTTGCCCTCAATGCAAAAGCAGGGGTGGACGTCTCGGCAGCGAACGGCACGGCATCCTTTGAAGAAGCGTTTGCTTATTCGGAAGAGTTCTGGGAACCGGAGCCTTTGTTCCAAGTCCGCTTTACGGAACGATCCCCGGAAAATCCATCAATGGAAGCTCCTAAACTGGAAGGCTGGCAGGTGATGGTTATCCAATTATATTTCTTGTACAGCTGGATGCTTGCTCTCTTCTTCCTTCGAACAATATTGGCTGACGATCGAGAAGGACGCCTTGATCGTATCCGATTGCTGCAGGGGACAACGACGCGCTATTTCTTTCATCATTTTCTATTGTTCGGTTTAGTTGGAATCGGCAGCTTCGCTCTGAGTATCTGCGGACTCTTTTATTTCGCTGCTACTCCTCAAGAGTTAATCGAGGAGTGGGTCATCCGCAGTATCCTTGTATTCGCTGTTACTTTATTTATCACCTGGTGTTTATTCATGGGGACGGGGAGGAAGCGGTGGTCGATTCCTGTCTTACTGCTGCTTGCCCTCGCATCATTCATGCTGACCGTATCCGGAATCGGATACCTCGATATGTGGCCCCATTACTGGCTCGTGAAGAAATGGTAGGAAGGGAGTACAGTCATGATTCATTTACAAAACGTTTCCAAGAAATATAAGCGAAAAGAAGTGCTTGAACCGTTTACTCTGACGATTCGAGAGGGAAGCTCCGTCGGTGTCATTGGTCCAAACGGTGCCGGTAAGTCCACGTTTCTAAAGTTGGTTGCATCCCTCGATCGTCCTACGAAAGGAAAAGTCTTCTATGATGACATACCGTATGACAAGGCCGTGCGCCGTGTCCGGGCAGATATTGGTTACGTGCCACAGGACATTGCGCTCTATGAGGAATTGACAGTCAAAGAACAGATTTCCTTTTGGAGAAAACTGGAGAAGGGGAAAGTAGATGAAGGTTTTCTTCAGACGATGATCGAAATGCTGCGGCTTGACGAAGTGTACCAGCAGCGGGTGGATCGCCTTTCCGGGGGGTGGAAACGGAAAGTAAACTTATGCATCGGACTGATGCGGAATCCTCGAATCTGTCTTTTGGATGAGCCTACGGCCGGCGTCGATCTTGCAGCAAAGGAGGATATTCTATCATGGTTAAGGCAGCTTCATGCAGATGGCAAGACGCTCATTTATATCAGTCATGACTGGTATGAATTAAAAACGTTGAGTGATGAGTTCCTTCTCTTTGCTGAAAAGAAACCGATCTTCCAAGGGTCGCAGGCAGAGTGGATGGAAGGGAAGGAAGAACTGCTTAAGTCCTATGAATCTCACAAAGAGTTAAAGCGTATTCTTGAATTTTCATAAAGGAGACTTATTGGAAGACAGGGTCGGATGAATCAAGTGTCATTTGGTGTAGAATCCTCTCACTTTTTGAGGGGCTTCCTTCTTTTTATATAGTTCCAATCAACCGGATTTCTTTCCTTAGGGAGGAATCCGGTTTTTTATAAACAAAAATATTCATTATTTTACTAATTTTTTA
>NZ_ANPF01000071.1:0-83318 GCF_000328325.1 Halobacillus sp. BAB-2008
AGGGGAGAAATAAAAAAATGGAGAGAAAAATGTACAAAATTGTAAAAAGAATAAGAGTATTTAATGAAGCGAATCAAAGAAGGAACTAAGAACCGCACGGGGCTTTTAAAAGAAATAGTATTAACGGAATATAAGGGAAACTAACAATCCTTCGGGATTTTGTTCGTCCCTATCGTACCCGACCAAAAAACAAGCTACTGTCAGGTATGAAACACACTGTGTCAGCTTCTGTAATGATTATAGTAAAGAAGCTAAACATGGAAAACCTACGACTAAAAATGAAGGTGGAAGAATACTGGAACGAACCTAATCACTCATGGCTATTTTGCAATGAGGATGGCACGCACTTCTACCCTACGACTCCTACCACCTGGTGACGTAGATTTATGAAAAGAAAGAATATACGTTACATTCGCTTACAAGATCGATCTTCGGCACACTTCAGCAACGATGCTCATTAACCAAGGAGTAAACGTAAAAGTCATTTTAGAAAGGTTAGGATATGCGGATATAAGAATTACGATGGCTACTTACGGTCATGTGTTAGAGGCAGCTGATCAAGGAGCGGCTAATAAGATGGATAGTGTTTTTTCGAAGAGCAAGGAAGGGGTAATTTAAAATTTCGGCCACAGGTGCTGAAATAAATAGAAATGACGCAGCCTCTCCTTTTGAGAAACTGCGCCATTCCAGCACTTTGTAAGATGATTCCGATTGGGCTCGAACCAACGACCTCCACCCTGTCAAGGTGGCGCTCTCCCAGCTGAGCTACGGAATCGTATGTAGTATTTTGTCGGCGTTTCCTGCTGACAAGTAATAATATACTATGGATCGAGAAAGATGTCAACGGATATTAAAAATATTTTTAACAAAATGTAAATTCCCTTCTTTTCCTCCATTAAATCCTCCTTTCTCTTCCATTCAACTTTTTACACAATAGTATGATAAAATAAGTGAGAACACGTTTACATTGGATATAGGAAGGGAAATTTTTTGTGAATTTCCCTGTTGTGAGGAGGTGGCTGGAATTTGGGTAGGGAAGGATCCATGACAGAGTATGAAATAGAAAGTGTCTACTTACAGGAGACGATGAAGCTGAAGGTGTACAAGCCGAAGAATTTCTCCTCCTTGTATAAATACCATTTCTGTATCATGCAGGATGGAAACGACTACTTCCAAATGGGACGGGCGGCGACACTCAGTGATAAGCTGCACCGCGACAACCGGATAGAGAATACGATTTTCATCGGCATCCATTATCAGGATAAGTACGACCGCCGTGAAAAGTATCATCCGGACGGTTCACGTCAGGGCGATTATGTGAATTTTCTCATTCGGGAAGTCGTTCCGTTTCTTGATGAAGAGCTCCCCGGCTACCATATGGGCCGTGGACGCACGCTTGCCGGAGATTCGCTTGCCGGCACGCTCGGCTTGATGACGGCAGCCAAGTTTCCGAATATTTTCGGTAATGTTATTGCACAGAGTCCTTATGTGGATGAGCATGTAATGGAGGTACTGGCGTCCGCCCGCGACTTCTCCGCGCTTACGATCGACCATACGATCGGCAAGGAAGAAACATCCGTTGTCACGACAGACGGAGACACGCTGGATTTCCTTACTCCGAACCGCGAGCTCCGCGACTTTCTTGAACGTCAGCCGCTCAGCTATACGTATCATGAATTGGACGGAGATCATACATGGGGCTCTTGGCAGCAGGATTTTGAACGTGCTTTGTTGAACATGTTTGGGAAAGAATAATGGAAACATATAAAGGAAGAATCAGGAGGGTTAGCCTAATGAAATACGGCATTGCAGTTTTTCCATCGAAAAAAGTCCAGGATGTGGCGAATTCTTACCGCAAGCGTTACGATCCCCATTATGCGCTTGTTCCCCCGCACATTACGATGAAGGAGCCGTTTGAAGCGGATGAGGCGGAAATTGAAAACACCATCATCCCTGAATTGAAGGAAATCGCTAAAGAAACACAGCCTTTCTCCTACGGCGTCTATAAAGTCAGCTCTTTTTCACCGGTGACCAATACTATTTATTTGAAGATCGATCCATCCGAAGAGATCTTCGCTTTGAACGATAAACTACATGCCGGCCAGATGCCGGAAGAGCGTGCGTATCAATTCGTTCCGCACATCACGATCGCCCAGAAGCTTTCGGATGAGGAATTCTCTGATGTATACGGCAGCCTGCGTATGCTTAAATTCGATCTTCAGGATGAAGTGGACCGCTTCCAGCTTCTTTATCAATTAGAAAACGGTGCATGGAGCGTTTATGAAACGTTCCGCCTCGGCCAAGGGTGATCTGCTTTGATGGACATCGTTAAAGTCACCAAAGACAGCCAGCGTCAGGATGCTTATTATGTCAGGCGCACGGTTTTCGTAGAGGAACAGCACGTCCCGGAGGAATTGGAGATTGACGAAATGGAAGAATCGGCGATTCACTTCGTCGGATATGAGAGCGGAGAACCAGTCGCCGCGTCCAGACTCCGCTTCGTGAACGGGTATGGGAAGCTCGAGCGAATCTGTGTCATGAAAGATCAGCGCGGCCGTTCATACGGCAGAAAGATGATCGAAGAAATGGAAGCCGTGACGCGTGAATACGCGTACGACAAAGCGAAATTGAATGCACAGACCCAGGCAGAGAAATTTTATGAATCGTTAGGATATGTCACCATATCCGGGGAATTCATGGATGCCGGCATCCCGCACGTGACCATGGTCAAAAACTAAGCTGAGAAAAAGCCGCCTTCCCGGCGGCTTTTCTTTTGCCTTCTACTTCTGTTTAAGCATACATTTTTTTGACTACAATGGAGCGTATAAGAAGTTATAAGGGATCGTGACAATATGGATTATATAAACATCACAATAGAAACACTGTTCGGCTTTGTCGCCCTCTTCATCATGACAAAAGTACTCGGTAAATCACAAATTACACAGATTACGGCGTTCGACTTCATCGCGGCTCTTGTCCTAGGGGAGCTGGTCGGTAATGCTCTCTATGATCCGGAAGTCGGCGTCCTTGATATCGGGTATGCCATCCTATTATGGAGCATTCTTATCTATACGACGGAAATCATCACGGAGAAGTTCAAAGGGACAAGGAAACTGCTTGAAGGTATGCCCTCCCTGATCATCTACAAAGGAAAAATCGACAGAGAGCAGTTGAAGAAAAACAAACTCGATCTCGACCAGCTCCAACACCTGCTTCGTTCGAAAGACGTGTTTTCCATGAAGGAAGTCCAGTATGCTCTTTTGGAAACGGACGGTACGATGTCTGTTTTGAAGGCATCGCAGTTTCAGAACGTGACGAGGGACGATATGAAACTGACACCGGAAGAGGTGCCGCTGCCGAGGACCATCATCAGCGACGGTGAGATCATTTGGGACAACCTGATGGAAGCTGGTTTTGACGAAGCCTGGCTCGAGCGCCAGCTGAAGGCACAGAATTACAACGAGCCTAAGGAAATCATGTATGCAGAATATACAGACGGCGACAAACAGTTATATATTCTCAGCATGTGAAGCAGAGTGGAACATCCAGCGGTTCCCCTCCACGCGGTCCTCGATGAGGCCCGCTTTTTTTAATCCGATCAAATAGGCCGTAACGGCCGTCCTATATAAAAGAAACTGGGAAAGCCCCTTCGTTTCCACTTCGTACCGGCTGCACATCGCCGTGATCACCTCTTCCTGTGATACTCCGTCACGGCTTCTGATAAATCGATGCAGCCAATGGAGAATTCCTTCATGATAGGCGATATTTGCATCAATTACAGCCGTATGATCTGTTTCATACTCCCCGTGCCCCGGAAGGGATCCTTCACATGGAATATCCCGAAGCTGCCGAAGACTCTCCAAAGCAGCATGTGCATCTGTTAAATAAGGGATTTTGTGCTTATGTAAGGTATCGGTGCCGAAATAGCTGTCGGCCGCATATAACACCCCTTCCACTTTAATACCGAGCTGATGATAGCTGTGGCCCGGAAGAAAAAACGCCTCCCCTTCCATCTCCCCTATTGGAAATTTCCCTGCACCTACCACATCGTCTATCCGAACAGGCGGCCCCTGCAGAAACTTATTGTTGAGCTCTGGAACCGGATCGTTGCCACCGGACAAATAAAGCGGCTCCAGCTGCGGATAGCGTAAGACAGCCTCTTCAAGCGGAGCAGCCATCGTATGGACATCATACTGTTCCTGCACATACGATGCGCCTCCGTAATGATCCGCGTGTGCGTGCGTAATAAAAAGGTGCGTCAATGGAAGATCCCTTTTCCTGATCTCCTTGAGCACCTTTTTTATAGAAGAGCGGTCGAGTCCCGCGTCTATAAGCAGACCACTCTCCCCTTTATTTACATAGCCGATATTGACGGAACCTTCCCAGTAGAAACAATGGTCGTTTATCGCAGTAAATGACACGTCCTCCACCCTTTCAGCGTTTTCATACTTCTTCGCTGAAACGGCGTCCTTTTCCTGTCATTTCCGAGAAAACATTTTCCACTTTCTTCGGAGACGGCTGCTCGGATGCATGAAAGCGGCCGGATGTGTATAGCGTTGAGAGCGGTTCATACTTCTGCTTTTCTACCTCCGGATGATCACCGTGTCGGAGCTTTGATGCGAGGTCCGCCTGAAAAACCTTCTCTATGCCATATGATGTCCGGTGTGCTTCCACGACCCGTTCCTGATAATCCTGATACTGATAGAAATGGACCGGCAGAATATATCCCATCCTGCTCCCTCCTTTTTCTTTCTATACCCGCATTCCGCCTATGCTACTCACTCAAAGAACCCTTCCATTTTTCCTATTTGTTTATTCAGGAAAGCTTCCATGTCCGTCATCCGCTTATCGAAGCGCCCCTCCCAGGCTTGGAAGTCCTTCTCCCACTGGCCGAATTTCTTCTCCGGTTGACGGATGATGCCATAGTTTTTCGACGTTTCCATATTTATTTCCTGCAATACATCAAATAACGTCTTATCCTTTTTTTCCTCACTCACAGCCGATCGGTCCACAAGTACAACATCGACTGGATCCCGGCGACGGCTAACAGCCAGATGAGCCATTCTCCGTAAGGAACAATCATATAGAAGAGAAGCATTAACAGCGAGGACCAGACACCGACACACCACTGGCAGCTGAGACCTTCCCCGATAAACCCTTTCGGTTCAATCCACTCTTCCTCGATTCCCTCTTCATTCTTGACGATTTTTGTTTCCATAAACGGTTTACGGAGCCATTCAAAGATATAGTCCGCGACCAACAAACGGGTCAAACGGAAGCTGGCCAGACCGATCAACAGAAATTCAAACACACTTAACATATACCTTCATCCTCTCCATGAAGAAAAAGCCACTACGCTTTTGGTAGTGGCCGACAAACCGAAACGGATCAGAACCAGCGGAATCCTCCGCGGCGATCTGAAGATTCATCATCTTCTTTTTTATGGTGTTTTTCTCTGGAGCTGCTTTCTTCTGCAGCCTCTTCTCTATGCCGGCGTCCCCCGAAAAATGGATCGACGAAATCGTCTCTGTCCTTTTGACCGTGATGGTCAGGACGATGGTGCTGTGGTTCGATGATGACGTTATCTGCTTTAATGATAAGATCCTTCACATGGATGACCTTTTTCTTTTCAGACATTCCATTCACTCCTTATTCGAATTCACTGTTAATCTATGGCGTTTGCCCTGATTGGGTATAGTCGTCTGCCCATCCATGGAAAAAAACTTGCCGTTTTGTTGAAAAGGGTCAAATGCCCACACCGACAAAGCGCACCGACATATTGTAGTAAAGACGATACGTCAATGCGTATGGAAAGGGGAAAATAATAATGAGCTGTGGTAAAAATTACGATTCAGGCTCTTGTGTAATCGATATTCTTAAAGATATCGTCGATGCACAGAACGATGTGATGCATGATTGCACAACAAGCTGTGAGCGGTCAATCGCTGATCTTCTAGGTGACACGGGCGGAGGTTCCGGATTCGATACGGTTCCTGTCATCCTATACTGCAAAGATGGATGCAAACCTTTCAAAGGATACGGTTCTAAGCGAAGCGGAGAAGGCTGTGACGTAAGAGGAAGCTTCTTCTTCCGCGTTAAATCCGTAGACAATGACGGATGTGCAATCCTCGAACTTCTATTCGCCGACCGTTGGCACCGCGGGGATGACGAAGAGAGTGGAGACGAGGACTTCCGTGGAAAACACGACTGCGATCCTAAATCTCCAGCAGACCAAAGCTGCCGCAACCTGCGCGCTTCCGGAATCTGCATCACGGTTGATTTGAACTGCTTCTGCCACGTAACTTGTCTGCCGGCAGCAGCCACACTATAAAACAAAAACCGCGCCCACAAAGCGCGGTTTTTTATGCATTTAGAAACCGAGAAGACGGATGTCCGTTATGTCCGCAAAGGGAACCGTCCGCTCGAACGGCCGCTGGAACACTTTCATATGCACCACACCATCCTGATAATCGGTGATGTAGCCTTTGTACTGCTCTTCCGCTGTTTTCACTTCACACTTCATCTTCGGCACGTGGGGAGAAAGCTTGAAGAAATAGTTCACTTTCTCTTCCAGGGACAACTCATGGAACCCCTGCCTTCGTTCCCGCGACGTAGGAGTCCGCTTCTCTTCCTGTCCCGCTTTACTGGCAGGAGGATCGCCGGGTGCTTGTTCCTCCTCCTTCTTGAGCTTCGACAATTCTTCCACATGCGGTGCTTGTTGACGGCGCATCCTTGTCTCTTTCTCTTGAGCCGATGTTTCTTTCGCTGCCGGTTCCGCTGATGGCACACTCGCGTCCACCGACTTCCGCTGCGTCCGGAAGCTCGTTTGCATCGGAACTTCCGCCGGCTTCAATTTTGGCTGTACAATATAAAGCATTGGCTGCTGTGCAAGGCGTTTCTCTTCGGCCATAGGGATCTCTCCTTTTCCATTCGATCATCATTCTATGTATATGCCCAAGTTCCCTTTCATGTTCACTTTTCCTGCATTATGACAAAACCTTTCCATCAAAAAAACGCCTTCCTGATTAGAGAAAGGCGTTTTTCCTATGATTAATTGGATTTTCAGTAGGCGACGGTACTGAAGCCGCCATCAACGTGAATAATTTCTCCGGTCACTCCGCGGGACAAATCACTCATGAGGTAATACCCGGTATCCCCCACTTCCTCCTGCGTCACAGGACGGCGGAGCGGAGCACGTTCTTCAATGACCTGAAGAATCTGATTGAAGTCCCCGACACCTTTGGCGGACAAAGTACGGATCGGACCTGCCGAAATGGCATTGACGCGAATGTTGTGTTTGCCTAAATCATTGGCCAGGTACTTCACGCTCGCATCCAGACTAGCTTTGGCTACACCCATGACGTTGTAGTTCTTCACGACCTGTTCTCCGCCGAGATATGTCATCGTAAGGATGCTGCCGCCCTCCTTCATCAACGGTTGGGCTGCCCGTGCAACAGCCGTTAAGGAATAGGAGCTGATGTTATGGGCCGTCAGGAAACCGTCCCTGCTTGTGTTCAAATACTCATTCTTCAGCTCTTCCCTGTTGGCGAAAGCGATACAGTGCGCAAGTCCGTGGATGACGCCTACATCTTGTCCGATTTGTTCAAATGTCTGGATGATCGCTTCATCGTCCGTTACATCACACTCATATACAAGGGATTCCGGTCCGCCTTCCAATGTATCAGCAAGGTCTTGCACAGCTTTCTTGAAACGCTCGGATGCTACGGTGAAAATGAGACGTGCTCCTGCCGCATGCAGCGACCTTGCTATTCCCCAGGCGATGCTCCGCTTGTTAGCGACACCCATGACGACGTACGTACGATTTTCCAAAGAAAAATTCATCCGTTAAATCCTCCTAAATTAGCATTTGATATTAGTACCTGCTCCTATTTTAACGGAAAGGCTTACATATGACAATGTACAAAAAAGAGCCTCCCAATCATTGGGAGGCTTCTTCTCAGCACCATTCACAGTATTCTAATTCTGCTTTTAATTCTTCTACATATTCATGGGAACCGGTGACAATCAGGCGGTCACCCATTTTCAGTTCGGTATCTCCATGAGGGACGATGGAATCTTTTCCTCGGAAGATACGAACCATAATTACGTCCCCGGTGAAAGGAAACTCACGGAGGTGAGTGCCGTTATAAATGGAATTATTCATATTGATCTGATACAACGCGTTCTCCTGAGTTGTGAGGATATCCAGGACATTCGGCGCTTCGATCATGGCTTTAAGCAATGCTTTCGTCGACAGGAATACAGAGAACACACTTACGTTCAAGTCCTTCATTTCCTGAGCGAGGTCGGTGGATTCGATTCTTGCGATGACGCGCTCGACTCCCTGCTCTTTCGCAAAGCGGGCAATCTTGGCGTTCCGCTCTTCATCCCCTGTCGATGCGACGAGAAGGTCGACATCGAATACTCCGATTTCCTTCATCTGCTCGACATCATAGTCATCGAGCTCCTTGATATCGAAGCACTGCCTCGTAATCCGGTCATCAATCTTATCCATTTTCATATGATAGAGGTGCGTTTCATACGCGTTGACGTCAAGCTCTCTCACGACCGGCAGCGTCATCCGGTTGGAACCGACGAAAGAAACGACCGTTTTGTGGTCTTCCTCTTCAAATCTGCCGTAGATTTTCTTGAAGAGAATCGGTCCGATCAGGCATGTCAAGACGGCGACGAGAATCAGCGCGCCTTCCATCTGATCATCGATCATTCCTTCACGCTTCCCGATCGCCGCTGCAGCGATGACAAGGGAAAGCGTCGAAGTGAGGATGAATCCCGAACCGAATACGGTCTTCATGTCATACCACTTGCTGAGAAGCAGGGCAGGTACGACCTTGGAGACGAGCAAGGCCAAGAACAAGAGCGGTATTAAAAGAAGCACTCTCGTATCTGTAAACAAGCTCCAAATATCGATTTCCACACCGACCATTACGAAGAAGATCGGAATAAGGAAACCGTAACCGAAGCTGTCCAGCCGCTTGACCATTTCCGGGTTTGGAGACAATAGAGATACTAACGTCCCGGCAAGGAACGCACCGAGGATGTTTTCTGCCCCTACCTGTTCCGACAGGGCTACAAGCAGAAGGATCAGCGTGAAGACCGCACGGGTATCGATCTGAATCGTCCCTTTGGTCATCGTTTCTACATAGGACTGATGACGGAACTTCTTGCCAATGTAATAGAAAAGCACACCGGCTGCGAACAGAATCAACAAGAGCCACGTATTTCCTCCGCTCTCTCCATAAATGGAGACAAATACCGCAAGGAGAATCATCGTCACCAGGTCTGCAATGACGGCGATCAACAGAATCGTCTGTCCGATCGTTGTCTTCATCATTTGGGCATCTTTCAAAGTAGGAACGACGACACCAAGGGATATTGTTGAAATAATCAACGTCATTAAGAAGGCATTATCGATGAAGCCGGCCCATACGAAGGCGAACGATAAGGCCAGGGATATGACGAAGATCCCCAGGAATACAAGCGTCGCCACCCAGACCGGGTTCGGAGCACCAGTATTTTGGTTTTCCGGTTTTGCTTTCTTTTTCTTTCTTGCGAAAATCGAAAAATCAATCTCCAGACCGCTTAAGAACATCAGGAAGATGAACCCAAGCGTCGAGAGTATTTCAAGCCAGCTCCCCTGATCAACGAGGTCAAATCCACTTTGACCAATGATCAAGCCGACGATAATTTCAGCTACTACCACCGGTATCATCGTTAATTTAAATCGGTGTAGTAAAATTGGTGTAAGGAATGCGGCGATAATGACAATAACGAGCGAAGTTACTGAAGCACCATGTTCCATACGTACCCCCCTCTCCAACTATTCCTAGTTGATGATTTTTTATATTTATCATCTTCTTTCTTCTATACTGCCTATTCCTTCATGTTTTCATTTCCCAATTCTTTACGTATCTGCTTAAATAAGCAGGTTCATGAAGGCGGTGGCCATTCCGAAATAAATAAGAATGGAAATTAAGTCGTTCAGCGTCGTAATGAACGGGCCGGAAGCAACTGCCGGATCGACGTTCAGGCGGTGCATGATCAGCGGTACAAGGGAACCAGCCAACGTAGCTACAATCAGCGTCAATAGAATGGATAGTCCAACGAGGACACCCAGGAAAAAGTTCCCCTGCCATATATATACAATCAACATCATGAGAACACCGCAGACAATCCCGCTGATTAAACCCGTTCCCGCTTCGCGCATCATCATTTTGATTTTTCCCTGTTTTTCAAATTCACCAGTTGCAATACCGCGAACGGCGACGGCAAGCGCCTGTGTGCCGGTATTCCCCCCCATTCCTGCAATCAGGGGAATGAAGATCGCTAAAATGGCGACTTTATCCAACGTTTCTTCAAAACGACCGATCAGACTGGCGGTCAAACTGCCGAGGAAAAGCAGAATGATCAGCCATGGCAGCCGTTTCTTCGCTGAGGAAAAGGCATTATCATCCGGACTGTCAACATCAGAAATGGCGGCGAATTTAGAATAGTCATCACTCGCCTCTTCTTCCATGACGTCCATAATATCATCGACGGTGATGATTCCGAGCAGATGGTCCTGGAAGTCCACGACCGGCAGGGCCAGGAAATCGTAGTCACGAACCATCCGTGCTACTTCTTCCTGATCATCTCCCACTGAGACCGATACCACCCGTTCATTCATCACGTCGGCAATCAGCCAGTCTTCTTCCGAAATAATCAAATCCCTTAAGGAGATAACTCCTGCAAGACGCTTATCCTCATCAATGACATACGTATAGTAAATCGTCTCGGCGTCAGGTGCTTCGGTTCTTAAATGGACCATCGCTTCTTTGATGGTCATGGTCGCATTGACCACGACATATTCCGTCGTCATGATCGACCCGGCTGTTTTTTCTTCATAATGAAGCAGATCCTTGATTTCATCCGCTGCTTCTTCGTCCATGATCGTCAAGAAGCTTGCCACTTTGTCCTTATCCAATTCATTAAAGATGTCGACTGCATCATCGGCGGACATTTCTGCAAAGACCTGGGCGGCGAAGGTCGGATCCATTTCGGAGAAGAACGGTTCAATCTCTTCATAATCAATATGTTCCATAAAATCCGCTACTTCTTCCGGTGACAGGTACGTATAAATCTGCAGACGAACGTCTTCGTCCCTGCCTTCGAATATCCTTGCTTGATCATATGGATGTAGTTCCAAGAACTCCGCCCGGAACTGATCGATATGATCATTGAACAGCGCATCTTTGATATTCGCCCAGACCTGCTGGCGTTCTTGGTCATCTAAGTGTTCCATAAGCAACCCTCCCCGGCGTCTATTTCATTTTTGACCGTTTAATCTTAATGGCGTAAAGCCCTTTTGTCAACGGAAGTCATTTTTTTGTCATTTTTCTTTTTGCTTCGACCAAAATCCTGCATAATCGTAGTGTAACAGAAGCCTGCTCAGGATGGGAGCGAAATACTGAATGGCGGCTGGAGAAAAGGTTTACAATTGATTAGGATGGGAAAAATAGGAGCGATATATAGAAGAAGGGACGAATTTGAATGGCCTACGATATCATTGGAGATGTTCACGGATGTCTCGACGAACTGAAGCAGTTGTTTGCAGAGCTCGGGTATGACTGGCATTCCGGAATACCGGTACATCCAGAAGGACGCATACCCGTATTCGTCGGTGACATAACCGATCGGGGACCTGATTCGATCGGCTGCATCCGTCTCGTAACGGAGCTTGTCGAACAGGAGAAAGCCCTCTATGTACCAGGCAATCATTGCAACAAGCTCTACCGTTTTTTTCTTGGTAACGGTGTTCAAGAGAAACACGGACTGGAAACAACGACAGCAGAATACCGCAGCCTGCCGAAGGAAGAACAGAAGGAGATTAAACATCGGTTCAAACAATTATATGAGCAGGCACCGCTCCACCTGATACTAAAAGATGCACATGCAGTAGTGGCCCACGCCGGTATCCGGGAAGAAGATATCGGTCGAAAAAGCAAACGAATAGAGACATTCGTCTTATATGGCGACATTACGGGAGAAAAGCTTCCAGACGGAAGGCCGGTAAGGCGGGACTGGGCTCAGGAATATCACGGAGACCGCTGGATCGTTTACGGCCATACCCCGGTCCGTGAGCCGCGATTTGTCAATCAAACCGTAAACATCGACACCGGCTGTGTTTTCGGCGGGGACTTGACGGCCTTTCAACTTCCGGAGGAAACGATCGTCCGTATCCCTTCGTCTATGCCGTTCATGGAAGAGAAATTCCGCTATTAAAAAATCCGAACGACTTTGCTTTCTTCCTGTAAGGCATGCAAAGGGTCGTTCGGATTTTTATTTTTCTTTCATGTAACTGCTCCATATGGAAGGGGCTTTAGAATCGAAGCTCATAGACTCTCCTGTCCAAGGGTGCTGCAATTTAAGATGATAGCAGTGAAGCGCCTGCCCTGCCAGCTTATCTGCTTGTCGCGCCCCATAAAGGGTATCACCGACCAGCGGATGCCCGATATGTGCCATATGGACACGAATTTGATGCGTTCTTCCCGTCAACAGCTGAAAGGCAACTTTGGACACCTTGCCACCCGTCTCCAGCACATCATACATCGTTTGTGAAGGCTTCCCTTCCGGGTCAACCGTTCTTCGGATGATGGAATCGTCCGCTCTCTCAATAGGTGCGTCGATTAACCCCTTTTCCGGTTCCGGTAGGCCTTCCACCAATGCTTGATAAAAGCGGTCCACCAGTTTAGCCTTTCTCGTCAGCAGCATGTGACTGTATGCATGTTTCGCGACCAGCATCAGCCCCGATGTGTAGGTGTCGAGTCTCGTGACAATATGGACGGTGCATGGGTGACCGATTTCCTCATAATAAGCAATCAGATGACTGGCAATGGACGGTTCCTTTTTGTAAGGAGGAACGACGGCAATGCCGGACGGTTTATCCAATACAAGAATATCCTCATCTTCATAAAGGATAGCAAGCGGACCTTCCACCGGCTCAATTGCTCCCCGTTCTTCTGCAGGGAACAGGATCGTGAGCGTCGAGGCGCCTTTCAAAGGCTGCCACATTTCCGCTTCTTTTTCATCGATGAAGATATGTCCGTTCATGCGGACCCGCTTAAGAAGCTGACGGGAGAATCTGCCCTTCCCCCGCAGGAAGTCCCTTACCGATCGTCCCGCGTCGGACGGGTCGATGTCCCACTTCTTTTTGATATTACTGCTCATGCTCATCTGCGACAAAGGAATCGTGAACCCTTTTCCAGAACGGGAACGGACGGAAGCGGGCGAAGCGAACCTTCTCTTCTGCTACACGGAACTGAATCGATTTCACATCTTTGTACGTACGGGAAATATGATCGAGCGTGAAAAGGAAGCTCCGGTCGTTCTTCGGCTTGAACATGCAGGTGTGATGGCTCGGCAGAATCAACGGCGAGCCGATCGTCCGGAAGACACGGTTGTTGATGGATGCCATTTCCGCAATCTGGAAGGCTTCCAGCGACGGATGAAGGATGGCTCCTCCCAATGCTTTGTTATAAGCCGTACTACCGGAAGGAGTCGATACACAAAGACCATCTCCACGGAACGTTTCAAAATGATCGCCTTTGATCTCGATATCCATGACCACAGATCCTTCTGCCGTCTTGATGGTACACTCATTCAAAGCAAGGTAGCGATCTTCTTCTCCGCCTCCGTGCGGACGGATCGTTACTTCCAGGAGAGGGTACTCCACCACTTGGAACGGTGTTTTGGCGATTTCAATGATCAACTTCTCCATTTCTTCCGGCATCCAGTCGGCATAGAAGCCGAGGTGGCCGGTATGGATACCGATGAAGGCTGTTTTATCAAGGCGGTGGACATAGGTGTGGAAGGCTTCCAGCAACGTACCGTCCCCTCCTACAGAAATCGCTAAATCCGGTTCCTCTTCGCTGTATTCCAACTGGAATTCGGTTAAATAGCTTTTTATTTTGCTGCGGATTTCATTCGATTTCTTATCTCCTCTGGACAAGATGGAGAACTTCATCGGTGACCACTCCTTTACGAATTGTTCGTATTCTTCTTTTGTTCTTCTTTCTTCATGAAGACGCGCTGCGCTTCCTGGACTTCGCTCTTGATCTTTGACATCTCTTCATCCAGCTGAAAGGCAGCTTCTCCAGCCCGCTTCAGGCGGGACTTGATTTCTGAAGGTATTTTTCCCGAGTATTTATAATTCAATGAGTGCTCGTTCGTCGCCCAGAAGTTCATCGCCAGCGTGCGGATCTGAATCTCTGCCAACACTTTCTTCTGGCCGTGGATCGTTTCCACAGGATAGAGGATGACGACATGAAAAGAACGATATCCACTGTCTTTCTTGTCCGAAACATAGTCCTTCTCCTCGACGATTTCAAAGTCCTGCCTGTTCCGCAGCATGTCGACAACGGCATAGATGTCGTCCACGAACTGTGTCATCACACGTACGCCGGCTATATCCTGCAGTTCATCTTCAATATTCTCCGGATTGATGCCCTTCCGTCTTGCCTTCTGGACAATGCTTGACCGGGGCTTGACTCGGCCTGTTACGAATTCAATCGGCGACTGCTCTTCTTCGTACTCGAACTGCTTCCGCATTCCCTTTAATTTGATTTTTAATTCTTCCACCACTTGTATATAAGGTGCCATAAATATTTCCCAATTCATTCAGCGCCCACCTTTATGTATCCAATCTTCATAGTAATTATGTGCGTTTTCTTTCCTATTCATTGTATCATAAAGTATAGCGACGGAATAAGCAGTACGTCTGACTATTTCCCATAATCAGGAGGTTTTTACATGTCCCAGGAAATTGAAATCGAATTCAAAAATCTGCTAACAGAAGCGGAGTATAACCGTATTTATCAGTTTCTCCCATTCGAATCGGTTGAACTTATGGAACAAACCAATTATTATTTTGAAACAGGTGACGGGCAATTGCGGGGGAAGGGCGCTGCACTAAGGATCCGCAAGAAAAACGGCTCCTGGACCATGACTTTGAAAGAGCCTCACAAGGACGGACTTTTAGAGACTCATGCACCTTTGACAGAAGAGGAAGCGAACCTATGGATCCAGAACAAAGGTCCGAAGAAAGCAGATATCTCCCGTCAATTGGAGGGGCTCGGCATCGATCAGGACCGCCTTCACTACCTCGGTTCGCTTACCACACGGAGAAAAGAACTGCCTTATAACGGAGCTCTTGTCGTTCTTGATCACAGTCTTTATTACGATAAGGAAGACTACGAACTGGAAGTGGAAGCTCCATCGAAAGAGGCAGGTTTACAGGTCATCAAGCAAATTCTGGAGGCGTGCAAGATTCCCGAACGGCAGACAGATAATAAGATCAAACGCTTCTACCAAGCCAAGCTGCAATCAGAATAGTTGCCGTCCACACCTCCCCATTGCTAAAATGGACTCACAGACAGGACAGGAAGGGATTATATGCAACAACGTGGTACGATTTTCGATGAAATAGGAAAAGATAAAATCGATCAGCTCGTCGAGGCTTTTTATGCACGGGTACAGAAGCACCCGGACTTAGTACCGATTTTCCCCAATGATTTCAGCGAAACCATTCGTAAACAAAAGCAATTTTTGACACAGTTTTTTGGAGGTCCGCCCCTCTATGTAGAAGAGCACGGTCATCCGATGCTCAGGGCGAGACACCTGCCATTTGAAATAACTCCAAAGAGAAGAGATGCCTGGCTGTCATGCATGTCGGGAGCCATGACGGAAGTGGGCATAGAAGAACCCCACCGCTCCTTCATGTTTGAGCGATTAACGATGACAGCCAACCATATGATGAATACACCTGAGGATGAGAAAGGAGAATCGATGTGAGTTGGAAAAGCTTGAGCAGTGAAAAAGAGACAAATACCACAACAAGCGGCTTCTTCGATTTATTGAAACGGCCTATAGAAATTTATGTCTTCATCGATCCTCTCTGCCCGGAATGCTGGTCCATGGAACCTTTTCTCAAGAAGCTCAACATCGAATACGGCCGCTTCTTCACCATAAAACCGATCATCAGCGGCAAGCTGGCTAATCTGCATCAAAATAAAATGAAGAAACCGGAAAATCTGAAGCAGGCCTGGGACCATACGGCGTCCCGTACAGGTATGTGCTGTGACGGCGATGTCTGGCTGGAAAATCCCGTCGCTTCCCCTTTCGCAACGGCTCTCGCAGTCAAAGCAGCGGAATTGCAGGGGAAAAAAGCAGGCATGCGCTTTCTTCGCAAAGTACAGGAATATGTATTCCTTGAGAAGCAGGACATCTCTGATGAGAAGGTACTCATCGAATGTGCGGAACAGAGCAAACTGGATGTCAGGGAATTCAAGAAAGACATCCATTCAGATGCTGCGAAACGGGCCCTCCAATGCGACTTGAAGCTCGCTCATGAAATGGAGGTTGATTCCACGCCGACCATCGTCATTTTCAATGAGTCAGAAGAAGACGCCGGACTGAAAATTACCGGACTGTATGCTTACGATGTGTACGTGAAAGTGTTGAAAGAAATGCTTCAGAAAGATCCAAAGCCTGGTGTAAAGCCCGCTTTGGAGGATTTCTTGCAACACTATCGCTTCGTAGCGAATAAGGAGATCGCCGTCGTGTACGACTGGACGGAACAGGAAGCGAAACGGGAAATGAAGAAGTTGGTCCTGAAGCAGAAAGCAAGAGAAGTGCCTGTCAAACACGGTACTTTCTGGAAATATATGAACTCTTGAACAGTAACAGCTCCCGCATCCAGCGGGAGCTGTTTTTACATAGAATCCCCCTGACAAGCATAGGATGATTCAAGGAGGTGTGTCTGTATGATGAAACTATGGATGGCGGTCCTTTTTCTTCTTATCATTCTGATGCTTCTGCTGCTTCACCTGCTCGCCTTAATGAAGATGTTCCCGTTATACGTCACATCGCCGCTCCTCTTTGCAGCTATCTACCTGACTATTTCCCTGTTTACTCACAAGAAAACCTTCCGAGGTTTTAAATGAGCACGCTACATAGTTTTTCAAAAAAAGAAGCGCCCGGAGCAGCCCGGACGCTTCTTTTCCTTTATGCTTTCTGCAGCAATTGTTCCATTTCATTCAACTTCTCTTCAAACACGTCCAGTGCAGCAAGAATCGGATCTTTGGAGGTCATATCTACGCCGGCGCGTTTCAACACCTCGATCGGGTAATCACTGCTGCCCGCCTTAAGGAAGCTCTTATAGCGGTCGACCGCTGGTTCGCCCTCTTCCAGGATCTGCCCCGCCAGTGCCTGTGCGGCTGCATAACCTGTAGCATACTGATAGACGTAGTATCCCATATAGAAGTGCGGGATGCGCGCCCATTCCAATCCGATATCGTCATCAATGACGATATTGTCACCGAAATACTTCTTATTCAAATCATAATAGATTTCTGTCAGCTTACCGGCTGTAAGAGCCTCCCCGTTCTGGGCCTGAATATGAATTTCATGCTCGAACTCCGCGAACATCGTCTGACGAAAGACGGTTCCCCGAAAGCCTTCCAGAAAATTATTCAACAGGTACAGCTTTTCCTTGTCACTGTCAACTTTGTTCAAAAGATGATCGTTCAACAGCGCTTCATTACAAGTAGATGCAACCTCTGCCACAAAGATGGAGTAGTTACCGTAACGATATGGCTGGTTCCGGTGCGTGTAGTAACTGTGCAGGGAGTGGCCGAGCTCGTGAGCAAGGGTGAACAAGTTGTTCACGTTGTCCTGCCAGTTCATAAGGATGTAAGGGTTGGTACCGTAGTGGCCCGAGGAATACGCACCGCTCCGTTTTCCTTTATTCTCTTCGACATCGATCCACCGATCTTTAAATGCTGACTGAAGGATCTCTCCGTACTCTTCTCCAAGCGGTTTCAGCCCGTCCAGCACAAGCTTCTGCGCTTCTTCATAAGAAACTTCCATTTCCGCATCCTTAACAAGCGGTGTATATAAGTCGTACATATGCACTTCATCCAACCCGAGGACCTCTTTACGCATTTCTGCATAACGATGTAATAAAGGCAGGCGTTCATGAACCGCTTCAATCAAATTGTCGTATACGGATTCAGGGATGTTGTTGTTATCAAGCTTCGCCTGACGAGCCCGGTCATACTTCCTTACCGTCGCATTGAAATTATTCTTCTTCACATGCCCGCTGAGCGTGGAAGCGAACGTATTCTTAAAGGAACCGAACGTGTCGTACATCGCTTCAAACGCACGCCTGCGTACATCTCTGTCATCTGATTTCAAGAATCCGACATAGCGGCCGTGCGTGAGCTCCACGTCTTCCCCCTTCTCGTTTTTAATCACAGGGAAAGTAATGTCCGCATTGTTAAGCGCTCCGAAGGTCTGGGAAGGATTCGCCCCGATTTCCGAAAAACCAGCCAACAGCTTCTCTTCCTGTTCACTGAGCACATGTGCCCGCTGCCGCGTAATCTCATCAAGGGTGTGTCTGTATAATTCCAACGGCTTGTAAGTATCAAGGTATCTTTTAACCGTACCTTCCGGCAGCGCAAGAATTTCAGGAACGATGAAGCTCATCGCAGAGGCGAGTTTGGTAAACAGCGATTCCGCTTTCGCATTCATCTCCTGATAATGAGAGTTCGTCGTATCCTGATCGTTCCTCATATGGGCATAAGTATATAGACGGCCGATGCGATTCGAAATTTTGTCCTGGAAATCAAGCAGTTTGTAAAGCTGCTCGGCCGATGCTCCTAAATTCCCCCGATAGTTGTCCAGTTCGGGAAGCATTCCCTCAATCGCTTTCAGCTCTTCATACCATTTCTCATCCGTTTCAAATATAGCTTCGAGATCCCACGTTTTTTCTACAGGAATCTCCTCACGTTTTGGTAATTGTTTCGTTGAAGACATGTCCAACATCCTCCTTCATAAAAAGATCATCTTATAATGGTTTCTCGATTTTTCAAGTAATCCCTTCACAAACCGAAACATTTTATAAACGCCCCAGCTGTGCTAAGGTTTGTTCGTCTTCCTTTAGTCCGGCTTCCATATGGGTATGGAAGGTCAGCTGCCTGTTCTTCACCCACTTATTCTTCCCTGTTTTACGCACGATATTTAAAGCGTGGAGCTGCTCTAAATACTGCATGGAAAGCGAAGGCTGATAACCATTGATCGTCTCTGGGACTTCCACTTCGGGTAATTCAATGATTGTTTCATACGATGCAGGAAGAAAATGTTCAATCAAAAGTTTCGTCTGCCATAGATACGCCTTCCCTCCCAGCTGTACCTGTCCCGGCACCGGGAGAAATGCAGCACTTGGAATCAAAGAGAAGTGAAGACCTTTTAAGTACAAATACTGGCGGTATTGACGCTCGGAAGAACTTTCCTCTTTACGGTAAACCGTGCGATTAACATACCACATCTGCTGTAAATAATCATGGAAAACGTTTCTAGGAAAGGGGGCTGGGGAGGAGAATAACTGCGGAAAAGAGAGGTGTGAAAGAGGGACTTTCTTTATGCTGCCTATCGTCATTCCCATACCGAGAGAGCCTTGCGGATAGACGAGAATTATCTCTTGTTTAGAAATATCGAGAAAAAACAGTTGGTACCCGTGAGGGAAGTGATACATGCAAGTACGGAGGAAATCATTGAGGATAAAGCGATGGGGGCCTTTTTGACAAAAGTGACGGCTGCTGAGAATCCACAAAGGGAAGATTCCCATCGATTGATACGCTTTTGTTCGTTTTATAATGTCTTTTTGGGGAATGCGTGAACATTGGTACTCCAAGGCGATCCGTCTGCGCGGCAGAGTCAGCAATACGTCCGGGCGCTTCCCATTCGAAAGCCTCTTCTCTATTGCTGCCTCCTGCCCCTGCTGTTTAAGCCAGTGGAACAGCTGCCACTTTCCGCGCTCATGCTCCTCTGTTTCCCCTCCACTCCCTGCCGCACACTCACTGTCAGGACGATGGGCGAAGTGCGGGGTCACCTTATTTCCGGCTCTGATCAGGACTGGCTCCTTACATACAGGGCAATGGTACGTGTCGTTTCTCATGGAATCAATCATACTTTTAGATACTTGGTACAGGGATAGAATTTCCCCTTTGCTGTCTAACGCATACATCAACAGCTTCACCTCCACCCCTACCTTTCGACAAAAGAAAGTCCTTCCCCTTTTTATCAAATAAAAAAAGCACACAAAACTGTGTGCTTCTTGCATCAATCAACAGGGAAGTGCTGTTTGATGGAAGATAAGGCGTCTGCTTCGAATATGGTTTTCCCATACTCTTCAAGCCTGTGTATAGTCAGAGAAGATTCCTGGCCATACTCCATCAATTGACTCAGAATATTTTCCTGGTCGTCATCACTCATATTTTCATCTTGGAATTGAATATATAGATAGTATCGATCCTCGAAATGGAACAACTTCTGCTCCATACTTTCCGGTGAAGATACGTAGTGACTTAATTGAATGATGTCTTCGAAATCCTGGAACTTCAACGTAAATGCTAAAGGCTCGTCAGAATCGATTTCCTCATCCTCATCTTCATCATCCTGATCATCTTTCGCATGGAATTTATCATCCAATAATGATTCCAGCTTATCGTCAATCGGCAGATCGATTTCTTTCCCGTCTTCCTGAGGCAGTTCAAGCTTTTGGCCGTCTTGAGACACTTGGGCTTTCGTGACAATTACCTCTAGGCCTTTGTCCATTGCCTGTACTTGAATCCAAAGCGGACCATCCGCGTGGAAATTCTCCTGGTCGTTGACTTCATCCATCATTTCCCAGAACAACTGCTCACTGCGCTCACGGTTATACCAGATCTCTTCTCTGTCGAAACCTCTTTGCTCAACATCTTGATATGTTACGTAAAACTTCACGGTGTTTTCATTGATACGTTCAATTTCCATAACGTCTCTCTCCCTTCTTATCATGTTTTAAGGGGGAAGGGAACACTCACCCTTGCGTTCGTTTTAGAACCTTACCCGTTAGGCCCTGGCTTCAACCGTTGAGATGTGTAGAAAGTAAGGGTTGATGTATTCCTATTGTATGACAGGAATGTCTAAATGGAAAACAAATTGCTCGAATTCAGCATATAACCATATAAGACATGAATATCATGACAATAAGGCCGTCTTACCGGGTGGTTGAGTTATCATTTTAGCCTATTCCCCTAAGTTTGTCACTACATAGCCAGGAGGATTATCACATGAACTGGGACTTGCTTGAACCACTGTTGATCATCATCAGTATCGATATTATTCTCGGCGGAGATAATGCGGTCGTCATCGCACTCGCGAGTCGAAACCTCCCCCCGGAACAAAGGAACAAGGCCATCATCCTCGGGACAGGCCTCGCGGTCGCCGCCAGGGTGCTGTTAACGATGGTTGCTCTTTATCTTCTCCAAATTCCTTATCTTCAATTAATCGGAGGGCTGTTACTTTTCTATATCGCCATCAAACTCTTGACAGACAATGACGAAAACGACCATATCAAAGCCGGTGACAGTCTGTTCGCAGCTGTTAAAACCATCGTCTTCGCCGATATCGTCATGGGATTCGATAATGTGCTTGCCATAGCAGGTGCCTCGCACAACAACATCATCCTCGTTGTGATCGGTCTGCTCGTTTCCGTCCCAATCATCGTTTGGGGCAGCAGGATTATCCTTCATTTAATGGACAAGTTCCCGATGCTCATCTATTTCGGTGCCGGCATTTTGACCTTTACAGCGGCAGAAATGGTGCTGGAAGACCGCCATGTCCTCCACTTTGCAGAGCAAATGCCGATCATCCACCAAGTGTTCGCTCCTTTCATGGTCATTTTGGTTATTACACTAGGATATTTCGCGAACAAAAGGAAGGGAACGGCGATATGAAAACCGGGCTCGAACCATATAAAAAGAAAAAAGCTGGAAAGGCTACCGCCTTCCAGCTTTCTTCATTTATTAATTGACTAAGCGTTGTGCTTCTTTCAATTGGAACGTACGAACGCTGCGTGGAAGGAATCGACGAATTTCGTCTTCGTTGTATCCTACTTGCAGACGTTTGTCATCCAGAATGATTGGACGGCGCAGCAGACCAGGGTTTTCTTGAATAAGATCGAACAAATCCTGCATCGGCAGCTGGTCAAAGTCCACTTTCAATTTTTGGAATACCTTAGAACGTGTGGAAATGATCTCTTCCGTTCCATCCTCAGTCATACGAAGGATTTCCTTGATCTCGTCCAACGTTAGCGGCTCAGAAAAAATATTTCGTTCCGTATAAGGAATATCGTGCTCTTCAAGCCAAGCCTTTGCTTTACGGCATGATGTACAACTTGGTGAGGTATAAAGTGTAACCATATAGATACTTCACTCCTCAATAATTTATGGTGTTATTTAATTACTTCTTTCTTTGTAATCAATATAATCTAACCTTGATTCTACTATAACACATCTGTCAAGCATTATCTATATAAAGTTCAACAAATATGTGACAATACGATTCAAAGCGCGTTTCCTTTAAAGAATTACCCGTTTTATCACACCGTTAAACATAAAAAACAACCATTCTGCATTTTTTTCATTTTCAACTACGTGTTTTTATTGAAAATACCCGCCTTAGGATGGCGGGTATTTGTTCTATAGATCAGTTTTTCGTTTTGTCCAATTCCTTTATGATATTCTCCACATCTCTATCTTCATCTCTGGTCAGCACTTCATCCACGTGCTGATACGATTTCCCGTAGAACTCTTCGTCCTTGTAAGTATGGATTTCCGTGTACATCGCTTTCATTTTTTCGTAAATCTCTTCTTCGGAAGCATCTTCCGGTGACCAGTAGAGAATTTCCATGGCATTGACTTCGTTCGTTGCAAGAGACCTTCGTGTATAACCAATGGATTGGGCGTGTTTAAAGCCTTCCCTTTGATAGAAGCGGAGTCTTTTCTCCGTATCCGTGTCGGTATAATCGACCGGTTCTACTTCCAGGATGATCGGCTTTCCTTTCGCTTTCATTTTCTTGATGAGTTTGTGACCAAGTCCCTGACCACGTGAAGCAGAGGAGACATATACATAGTCGATGAAAAGGAAAGTATCGAACTCGGCATACATTAAAACGTGATGCTCTCCTTCATCTTTAAAATATACGTCGCTTTTCTCTTTCAATAGTGCTTCCATGTGTTCTTTTGATTTCATTTCCTCAACAGGAAAATACTCGTTCAACTTCTCATACCAATTCATTGATCTACTCCCTTACAATTTGTCCCTTTTATTATAACGAATAATTCAACTTATGTTAAATGGCGCCGGATGCGCTCCTGCTGTTTTTAGGATATGGAACTGCCATCGATCTATTCAAACGGCCACAAGTATTAATACCCTGTTCTCAAGAAGATCAAACACCAAAAAAGGACCAGATCCCTCTGGTCCTCCCCTTTAATTCATCGGCGTATAATCGACATTGCTGGTGTAATTGTTACCGGCATTCCAAAGCAGGAATTCATCAATACCGTTTTCATTCAACGCTTTGATCTGTGCTTCCACCTCGGCTTTTCCGTACTGCTTCGTCGCTCCCGAATACAGCCACGGCGCCTCGAAATCCTGAAGCCAAGGGCGGGAGGTCGGTTTGTCATCCAGTTTCCCCAGCACTTCATTTTCCACCTTGGCATATTCATCAATTAGACGGTACGGTTCTTCGTCGGGTTTGGCAATTCCGAAGTAGGACCCCCAGTGACTTGGATAGATCATTGATGAAATGACATCGACATTGCTTGATATTTTCGAGAAGTTCTGTCCGATATTCGGAGCTTCCGGAATCGTCGCCGCATAGCCGAAGATGTCAACAGAGACATCGACATCGTAGGCTTTCAATTCACCCTTCGCATATTCGACGAAATCGGTGACCGCCTGGACTCGTTTCTGTACATGATCCATCTCCAAATCCGCATACTTCCCTTGACCGTATGTAAGGATGTCTTCCCTTTCTCCGAAACCTTCCGGGAAACGGACGTAGTCGTACTGGATTTCCTCGAAGCCGAGCTCTGCCGCCTGTTTGGCAAGCTCCACATTATACTCCCACACTTCTTCCATGAACGGGTTCACGAAAGATTCCCCTTTGCCGTTCTTCCACACTTGACCGTTTTCTGTAAAAGAAAGGTCCGGTCTTTTTTCAGCGAGCAGACTGTCCTTGAATACGACAACACGTGCGATAGGATAGATACCTTTCGATTCAAGCTCCTCAAGCATCGCCCGCGGATCATCGATGAACGGCTCCGCCACTTCTGCATAAGGGGACCCTTCTTCCGGCTCAAACGTGATGTTTCCATGGTCTTCTTTAATATCGATTACCATGGCATTCAATTCTGTATCCTCCACGAGCTTCGTAAGTTCTTCCATCTTCGCACCGCCTGCTGAAGGACCTGTTACATAAATCCCCCGGACGGCATCCGGATACTCGAAGTCAAGTCCCGACTGATACGTGAACCTTGCTGCTTCCCCGGAATCCGGCAAGGCTTTAATTCCAAGCTGCCGTTCCGTCATGATGCCGGCTTCTCTTACTTCTTTATTATCTTCCTCTTCTGCCTGGACATAAGAGAACGGAAGAACCACTCCTGCCAGAATGGCAGCCGCACATATCCCAAGCCTGCGAAATTTCCTCATTAATAACCTACTCCCCTATCCTCTAGATACTCTTCATTATAAAGAAGGTTGTAATTATATAACAGGGATGGAAACGAATTTCTTCCAATTTTCTACAAACCCCTGCTCCAACGGACACGGCCGCAAAAATAAAGACACCTGCCGAATCGGCAGGTGTCTTCTTTCTTTATTGATGTACGACACCATATTCTTTCTGGTATTGCTCGAATTCCTTTGTCGTACATAACACGAAGTGACCTGGACGGACTTCACGGAATTCCGGCTCTTCACTCGTATCATGCTTGCTAGGGTCATACGTGAAACGCTCACGGTTGCGCTCATAATCCGGATCCGGAAGAGGGATAGCGGACAAAAGCGACTGCGTGTACGGGTGGATCGGATTCTTGTAAAGATCATCTGCATCAGCAAGTTCCACCATTTTACCGAAGTACATAACCCCGATTCGATCACTAATGTATTTCACCATGGAAAGGTCGTGGGCGATGAACAGGTACGTCAAACCTTTATCCTTCTGAAGTTTCTTCAACAGGTTGACCACCTGTGCCTGGATCGACACGTCAAGAGCAGAGATCGGCTCATCGGCAATGATGAAGCTGGGTTCTACTGCAAGCGCCCGTGCGATTCCGATTCTCTGGCGCTGTCCGCCGGAGAATTCATGTGGATAACGGTTGGCGTGCTCTTTGTTCAATCCGACCGTTTCCAGCAGTTCATATACGCGCTCACGTCGAGCTTTATCGTTCTCTGCAAGTCCGTGAATGTCCATCCCTTCAGCGATGATGTCCTCGACTTTCATCCGCGGGTTAAGAGACGCATACGGATCCTGGAAGATCATCTGCATTTCCCGGTTGAATTTTTTCAAATCCTCCCGACTTTTCTTACCGTGGACGTTCTCTCCATCGAAGATGACCTCTCCGTCTGTTGCATCATAAAGACGGATGATCGTGCGCCCGGTCGTCGATTTCCCACAACCGGACTCTCCAACAAGCCCGAACGTTTCGCCTTTATAAATATCAAAGTTCAAACCGTCTACAGCTTTGACGACACTGTTCCGACCAGTTTGGAAGTGCTGCTTCAAATTCTTGATTTCAAGTAGTTTCTCTCGTGTCATACACGTTCACCTTCCGATTCACTCTTTGACTTCGCCATACCTTCCATCCGCTTCTTAACTGCAGCAGGCGGATCGATATCCGGAGCATTTTCATGCAGGAGCCACGTTGCTGCATAGTGGGTATCACTCACCTTGAACATCGGCGGCTCTTGTTCGAAGTCAATCTTCATTGCGAATTCATTTCTGGCTGCAAACGCATCGCCTTTTGGCGGATGCAAGAGATCGGGCGGAGATCCCGGAATGGCATAAAGCTCTTCATCTGCACTGTCCAAAGACGGCATAGAGCCGAGCAGTCCCCATGTGTACGGGTGTTTTGGATTATAGAAGATATCATCTACCGTACCGATCTCTATGATCTTACCAGCGTACATAACAGCAACTCTGTCCGCGACATTTGCAACGACGCCGAGATCGTGTGTAATGAAAATCGTAGCAGAATCTGTTTTCTTTTGAATCTCTTTCATCAACTCAAGGATCTGTGCCTGAATCGTTACATCAAGGGCTGTGGTCGGCTCATCCGCGATCAACAGTTTAGGGTTACAGGCAAGGGCGATAGCAACGACAACACGCTGTCTCATTCCACCTGAGAATTGGTGCGGATACTGCTTTATACGGTTCTCCGCATCAGGGATTCCGACAAGCTCAAGTAATTCGATCACGCGTTTACGCGCTTCGGTCTTACCCATTTTTTGGTGCTTGATCAAGCCCTCCATAATCTGGTTTCCGACTTTCATCGTCGGGTTCAAAGACGTCATAGGGTCTTGGAAAATCATAGATATTTCTTTCCCGCGGATTTTCTGCATTTGCTTTTCGCTCATTTTCACCAGGTCACGGCCTTCAAAAAGGATTTCTCCTTCTTTGATGCGCCCGGGCGGCTTCGGAATCAGCTGCATCAGTGCTTTCGTCGTTACAGATTTACCGGAACCGGATTCGCCGACAATCGCCAGCGTCTCCCCTTTTTTCAAATCGAAGTTAACCCCACGTACAGCTTTTACTTCACCGCCGTAGGTGTCAAATGATACATGCATATTTTTTACTTCTAGAAGTTTTTCCATCTTGTACACCTACCTCCTACTCGCGCATCTTCGGATCAAGTGCATCACGAAGACCGTCTGCAAGCATATTGAATGCAATCATGATAAGCGAGATTACAATCGCCGGGAACAACAGGATGTGCGGATAAATCTGAAGGGATTTGAATCCGTCATCAATCAGCGTTCCAAGTGATGCTGTCGGCGTCGGCAGTCCGAGACCGATGAAGCTCAAGAAGGCTTCGAAGAAAATGGCACTTGGAATCGTAAACATCGTATTGATGATAATCAATCCGGTTACGTTCGGTACCAAGTGTTTTCTCAGAATGCGATTATCCTTCGCTCCAAGCGTTTTCGATGCGAGCACAAATTCCTGGTTTTTCAATTTCAGCACCTGGCCTCGTATGATACGGGCCATCGATATCCACCCGGTGATCGTCAAGGCTATCGTGATGGATAAAATACCCGGCTCGAGTATTAAAATCATCAGGATGACGACAACGAGGTTCGGAATTCCCATCAGAATTTCAATGACACGCTGCATATAGTTATCGACGCGGCCGCCGTAATAACCGGAAATACCACCGTATGCAACCCCGATTACCATATCAATCGCTGCTGCCAGTAAGGCGATATACAAGGAGATCCTCGTTCCCATCCAAGTCCTTGTCCACAAATCACGTCCAAGACCGTCTGTCCCGAACCAGAATGATTCATCATTCATATCTTTAGCACCGTAAACGTCGTATACGGCCTCCACCTCTGCAGGCTCCCCGTTGGAACCATCATTCAAAACTTTCGTCTGAATGAAATCTTCCTGGTTGTTGAAACGCATCATCGCTTTCGTTTCAGCTTGTTCAACTGTACCGGCGCTTTGTACGGAAGTCAGCGTACCATCCATACCAAGCCAGCCGAGCCCTTCCACTTTAGGTGGCATCTTCGCACGGGACAAATCCTGCTCATACTGTCCATAGTCATTCATGTATGGACCAAAGATCGCCATGACACCTAAGGCAATCAAAATGAACAGCCCGATCATCGCACCTATATTCTTGCGGAGGCGGATGAAAGAATCCTGCCAGAATGACAGGCTGGGTCTTGAAATACCTTCGTTATCCTGTTCTTTCGTATTGACGGGTACAAATAAATCTTTCGATGGTTTTTGATTATCCATATGGACTACTTCCCTTCTGCCAGTCGGATTCTAGGATCAATGATTCCATAAAGAAGATCAATGATTAAGATAATGACAATAAACAGGAAGGAGATTAACAAGGTTGTCCCCATGATAATCGGAAAGTCATTCGTATTGATCGCTTTAACGAATTGTTCACCAATCCCAGGTACGGCGAAAATATTCTCGATGACAAGTGTACCGGTGATCAAGCTGACCGCAAGCGGCCCCAGTACTGTAATAAGTGGAATCAACGCATTCCGGACGCCGTGTTTCAATACAACTCCGAATTTGTTGACACCTTTCGCACGTGCCGTTGTGATATAGTCTGAGCTCATGACTTCAAGCATTTCCGTCCGCATGAAACGAGCGGCAATTGCTATCGGGAATATGGCAAGGGCTACGGTAGGAAGAACCGTGTACTCCCAGCTTCCCCAAAGAGCAACAGGGAACCATCCAAGTTTTACACCGATGTAATATTGAAGAATACCTGCAAATACGAAAGAAGGGATAGATTTCCCGATGACTGCAATGAATGTCGATAGGTAATCCATGAACCCATTATGATAAATGGCCGATATGATTCCGAGAAGCATCCCGAAAATCGTACCGATGATCATCGCTTGCACGCCGAGCTGCATAGACGGGCCGACCCGTTCCATCATGATCGTCGTCACTTCACGATTATCGAATTGGAAGGAGATCCCCAAGTCACCTTGAGTCAAGTTGACCATGTAATTAAAATACTGTACAGGAACCGGGTCATCCAATCCGTACTTCTCCAACACAACCTGCTGTTGCTCTTCTGACAATTTATCTGCAGCACTTAGGGGAGTACCTGGTAAAAACTTCATCAGGAAGAACGTAAAGGTTGCAATAAGAAACATCGTTATAACCATATAGACCAATCGTTGTAGTATATAACGTGCCATATGAACACCTCCGTTTAAGTAAACCCTATCTCTTATTTTTCTATCTCTGTCTAAATTAACTGAATTTTGTTTATAATTAGAATATTTCCTTTTCAGGGAAAAAGAGAGCATATGCCAACGCGCTGGTCATATACTCTCTCCCTTATAAAAGAAACTTATATGTGGTTAGTATGGTGCGCGCTATTATTTACCTTCGATATAAGCATACTTGTAAGTGTAGTCAGGTCCCATCGGGTTGACGATTACACCTTTAAGATACGGCTTATAAAGTTGTGCCTGAGCACGTTGGTAAAGTGGAGCAAGGACTGCATCTTCCTGGATCAAAAGTTTCTCCGCTTCAAGGAACGCTTCGAAACGCTCAACCGGCTCAAGAGCTAGTTCGTTGTTCGCTTTTTCAATCAACGCATCATATTCTTCGCTGGAATAACCAGTCATGTTATTTCCACCGTCTGTTACCCACATGTTCAAGAATGTGTTCGGATCGATGTAGTCAGGACCCCATCCGGAGTTCTGAAGCTCATAGTTCATGCTTGTGTCACGCTCAAGACGCTCTTTGAAAGGTACGGAAGTGACGTTAACAGTCAAGCCTTCCAATTTCTCAAGCTGGTCTTTGATGTAAGCATCCATCTGCTTGGCAACTTCTGTATCGCCGCCAAGGTATTCCAATTCAAGTGTATCTTGACCAAGCTCTTCTTTAGCCGTAGACCAAAGCTTCTGCGCTTCATCAAGGTTGTACTCGATCAAGTCACCGTTAAGATCGCGGAAGTCTTCTCCGGATTCCGGATGGTTCGCGAACTTGGCAGGAATGTCACCAACTGCAGGGATGGAACCGTTGTTCAGAATAACGTCAACCATGCTTTGACGGTCGATCGCCATTTGAATCGCTTTACGTGCATTTACGTTACCAAGAATTTCGTTTTCCTGGTTCATCTTCAAGTAGAACAATGTCGGCTCTTCTTTGACGCCGAACTCTTCAGAAGTCTGGTACTGATCGACGAACTCGGAAGAAAGGTTCACACGATCGACTTCCCCAGTTTCATAAAGGTTTACAGCCGTTGCTGTATCTTTAACAACTTTGACGTTGATTGTATCAAGCTTCACGTTTTCTGCATCCCAGTAATCTTCGTTCTTCTCAAGCGTCCAGCCTTCGCCGTGGTTCCACTCTGTCATAACGAATGGTCCGTTATAGACAAGCGTGTCCGCTTCAAGCGCATATTGATCGCCCTGTTCTTCAACGAATTTCTGGTTCAATGGAAGGAACGTACCGAACGTAGTCAAAGACTCGAAATAAGGAATCGGTTTTTCCAACTCAACTGTCAATGTATAATCACCGTCTGCTTTTACTCCAAGATCTTCAACTGGAGTATCGCCGGCAGCAATTGCTTCTGCATTTTTGATTACGCCACTCATCATATATGGACCATACTCGGAAGCAGTATCCGGGTTAACCGCACGCTGCCATGCATATACGAAATCGTTCGCTGTTACAGGATCGCCGTTTGACCAGACAGCGTCCTCACGAAGAGTGAATGTCCAAGTAAGACCGTCTTCACTTACTTCATGTTCTGTAGCGATACCAGGTTCCGCTTCTGCACCTTCACCAAGACGATAAAGCCCGTCCATTGTAGATCCAAGGAATTGGAACGCTACTGCGTCCGTAGCAAGAGAGGAATCCATTGTAGGAATCTCTGCTGTGTCATAAAGGTTAAGTACTTGCTCGCTGTCTGGTGATGCTTCCCCATCAGACGAGCTGTCGGATGAATCGTCTGAAGAACCAGACGTATCGTCCCCGCCGGAACATGCCGCGAGGAACATGCTTAGTACCAGTGCCAGTACTAGCAGTAACCAATTTGTCTTTTTCATGTAGAAAATGACCTCCCCTAAAAATTTTCTAAAAATTTGCCGTGGCTCGTTGTCCACATATCGAATTATACAAGTTTTCTAACTATTTTGCATTACCTAATTTTTCGAAAAGACACAGAATTCCCATCATTATTACGTTTCAATGACACTAAATGAGTCTTTTTACCTAGTTTATTTTACAATGTTAAAGACTGAAAATAACTAATTATAAGGACTAATGTATAAAAATGATTAGGTATCGGGAAAGGTTATTATTTATCCCAGTTCCTCATGAAAGGAAATGCATACCCCATTCAAAATAGAATTTTCAGTCTATTGAATCCGCTTTACAATTCCATAAGGTAAGGGTACATGCTATAATTGGTACGAATTTGTATGAAAGGTGTGACCTTTGTTGAGTATCATAAGAAATAAGTGGCTGATGATTCTTTTTAACTTCGCCCTGGTCACAGGACTCTTCTTCCTGTTGTCTCCAGAGCATGATTTATTCCATTATATAAATCAATTGTTCTATCTTGCTTATTTCTACTTGTTCATCGGTATTCTTATGTGGGTGATCCGAGGCGGGTTCTTTGACGGAATCGCATACGGCTTTCGCCGGTTTTACAGTACGATGTCCAAGCAGAAGGATTATCTGGACGATTGGAAAGAGAAGCCGCTTCCCTCCCAAACGATCGGGCGGTCCTGGCTGCGCTTCTTCCTCTTTCAGGGAAGTGTATTGACCGTAGGACTTCTTGCTTTACTCGTTTTTTATTATCAGGGATGAAGAGTTGATGGAATGCGATTTCTGCGATATAATTAGAAACTACTTAAATAGGACTGAAATGCTTGGATGAAGGATAAGTACATCTGTCTCCCCATTCATACAGAGAGGTTGCGGCTGGTGGAAGCAATCATGGGAACGGGTTGGAATTGGGCCTCGGAGCATCTTTTGACGTAAATCGGCGTTAACGATTGAAGCTGACCTGTATCGCATACAGGTAATTAGGGTGGCACCGCGGTATATTCGTCCCTTCCATGTTATTGGAAGGGGCGTTTTTGTATGCAGAAACGAATAATTCATAGAGGTGATGACAAATGAAGACAATCTTTTCAGGGATTCAACCAAGCGGAACGTTGACACTAGGGAACTATATCGGAGCAATGAAGCATTTCACAGAATTGCAGGATGACCACAACTGTTACTTCTGTATTGTGGATGAACATGCTATAACCGTTCCACAGGACCGGCTGGAACTCCGCCGGAACATCCGCTCTCTTGCGGCGTTATACCTGGCTTCCGGTATTGACCCGGATAAATCAACGCTGTTTATCCAATCCGAAGTGGCCGCACATACGCAGCTTGGGTGGATGCTCCAGTGTGTCAGCTACATTGGGGAATTGGAGCGGATGACGCAGTTTAAAGATAAGTCGGCCACGGGAAGTAAAGAAGGAGTTTCTGCCGGCCTGTTGACTTACCCACCGCTGATGGCATCCGATATTCTTCTGTACAACACAGATATCGTCCCAGTCGGGGAAGATCAAAAACAGCATTTGGAGCTCACACGTAACCTGGCGCAGCGCTTCAACAATAAGTACAATGACATTTTCACAGTGCCGGAAGTACGGATTCCAAAAGAAGGCGCACGCATCATGTCGCTTCAGGATCCGACGAAGAAAATGAGTAAATCGGACTCCAATCAGAAGGCATTCATTTCCATGCTGGACGATGAGAAGAAGATTCTTAAAAAAATCAAGAGTGCCGTGACGGATTCCGATGGAGTTGTCCGTTACGATAAAGAGAATAAGCCGGGCGTCTCCAATCTGTTGACCATTGAATCCGTCTGCAGTGGTACACCGATCGCTGATTTGGAACAGAAGTACGATGGGAAAGGCTACGGAGACTTTAAACAAGGGGTGGCTGATGCTGTCATCGCTGTACTGAAACCGATTCAGGAACGTTATGAAGCACTGATCGATTCCGATGAATTAGACGATATACTTGATCAGGGAGCAGATAAAGCATCGTATGAAGCACAGAAAATGCTTCGTAAAGCAAAAAAAGCAATGGGCCTCGGTCGCGTGAAGAAGAAGTAAAGAGAAAAAGCCAGAATTGAGTGGTGTTACTCAATTCTGGCTTTTCATATGCTGTGAAACACGTTCCTGTTCACCCTGCCAAATCGTTTCAAAGAAAGGCTGCCCTTTTACCATCTTCCGGCACAGCTCCTCATGAATCATCGACCAGCCTCTGCACGTACCTTCATATAAACGGTCCCACGCTTCTTCTGTAGAAAATTCTTTGATAATTGGATATTGGGACGGATCCCATTCAGTCAGCCAATATCTGATTTCCTCTGGATGATCCGAGTGTTTCAACTGATCGAGCGCCATCATCAACAACTGCTTCAACTGCCGTTCTCTACGCGTCAAACCGGACATTTTTCCTGGTGGAAGTGAAAGAATATGATGCTCCTTCCACGCACTTCCTTCTATTGAATAGGTTTCCGGTACTTTTCCCTGAACCATCTCGAATACTAAACGCTCCTGTCTAGGTATGAGACGGCTCTTCTTCACGGGAAGAGTATAACCAATCGTGTCAAAGACAATGATGTCCTTTCCATTCGTGACGACAGCTGCGTATTCGACCGTGTGCCGCTCCTGATTTTTCTTCATGTACGTCTTTCGGTGGATCGCTTGCAGAAAGGATGCCGGCAGGTCTTGTAGATCGTTCTCAATAAAATGGAAAAGTTCATCATTCACCAGAACTAAGGGTATCTGATCGATCAACTCGATCCCATCTTCTTTGCGCCATTCATGGAACCGGCACACGTTATACCCATTCTCTTCACCTTCGAACCAGTTCACCCACAGATCATGCATGTATAACATTTCGGACCCTCACTTTCACTTCAGTGATCTCTTTTGGTTACATTATGACCATTGGTGGCTTTTTTATTCTTTACAACCATATTTTAGAAAATTAATCTTTCATGAGAAGCAAAGCTGTCGTAATGAGCAGGATGCCGGCAGGGAATAAGTAACATTCCACCCGGGTCCGAATCAGAATAAAGAACTCTATCCAACTCATACCGGCCGGGACGAGGTTCAAATACGTAATCGTCACCGTTCCACCGGCGACGGCAAATCCGAATCCAGTTAAAAGCAGCAGCCAATACCACATCCGCCTCATCCCCTTCTCCTTGTCCTCCTATGAATATCTTATGAATGTTAGTCATGGGACATGCGGGTATTTGCTCTTAAAACCTGGTCTTTACTTCCTTTCCATTTAAAGGTACATTTATATGGAACAGGTATCATGGACGAAAGGATGATGATCGTTGTCACAGAAACGCACCTTGCGAAAAAGGCGGAGAAAGCGCCGTAAACGCAAGGCCATACTTGCAATCCTGTCTTTAACGTTCTTATTGTTTATTAGTTATTCTGCCTATGAATATTTATCCGGGAAGCATGAAGCGATGGAAAATCAGGCTTCAGCGGAAGATGGAGAAGGAATCGATTTCGAGGAAAGCCCCTACAAGGATTCTTTCCGGGGCGTCGATAACGGAGACGAAAAGATGACGATTCTGCTGTTAGGAACAGACCAGCGAGGAACGGAAACGGCTCGGACAGATACGATTATGCTGGCTGAATATAATAAAGAGAATCAAGATGTAAAGATGGTATCCTTAATGAGAGATACGTACGTGGATATTCCAGGGCACGGATACAACAAGCTCAACGCAGCCTTTGCCATCGGTGGTCCTGAGCTTCTCCGGGAAACGATTGTAGATAATTTCGCAGTTGAACCGGAGTACTATGCGATCGTTGATTTCAAAGGATTCACCCATATTGTGGACACGCTCGCTCCGGACGGTATTGAAGTGGATATCGATAAGGATATGTACTACGAAGCCGGCGGTGACGGCACAAAAATCGATTTGAAAGCCGGAAAACAGCAGCTTGACGGGGAAGAATTGCTCGGCTACGTAAGATTCCGCAGTGATATCCGATCGGATTTCGGTCGTGTGGAAAGGCAGCAGGAAGCAATCGGATTGTTGAAAGATCAGCTGGTATCCTTCAGCGGTGTCCTGAAAGCACCACGCTTAATCGGTACGGTCCAGCCTTATATTGATACAAATATCGAAGGGACCAAGGTGGTGGATATAGGGAAGGATATCCTGCTTCACCCTCCCGAAGATATCGAGACACTCAGCATTCCGACAACGGACAACGTTTGGAACGAACGAAAAGAATATCCAATCGGATTAGTACTCAATCATGACGAAGATAAAACACAGAAGACGCTCCGCGCCTTTCTGGACGGAGGTACGGAAGAACCCGAGAGCCCTTGAGGCTTTCGGGTTTCTTTATTTGCTGACAAAGGTGTGATGGAACATCTAAACCCATGTGATTCTTCCTTCTAATAAAGGATAATAAGACAAAAAACCCGACAGCCTCGTGGCTGCCGGGTTTTAATCAGTCTTGGTATTTCTGGAAAATCAGGGTCGCGTTGTGACCACCAAACCCAAGCGAGTTACTCATAACCGTATTTACTTCCTGTTTTCTTGCTTCGTTCGGTACGATATCAAGATCACACTCCGGATCAGGTGTTTCATAATTGATCGTCGGTGGCAGAATGCCGTCATTGATGGCTTTCAGTGAGATGACCGCTTCCACTGCTCCTGCCGCTCCAAGCAGGTGACCCGTCATTGACTTCGTCGAAGAAATAGCAAGCTTCTTCGCGTGCTCTTGAAAGACAGTTTTCGTTGCAAACGTCTCAAACTTATCATTAAGCTCCGTGGACGTACCATGGGCGTTTACGTAATCGACAGCTGTCGGTTCAAGACCGGCATCTCCCAACGCCTGTTTCATGGCACGGGCCGCTCCATCGCCTTCCGGTGCCGGTGATGTGATGTGGTAAGCATCTCCCGTAGAGCCGTACCCTGTAATTTCACCATAAATTTTCGCACCACGCTTCTTCGCTGACTCCAACGTTTCCATAATAAGAATTCCTGCGCCTTCTCCCATGACGAATCCGTCACGGTTCTTATCAAAAGGCCGGCTCGCTGTTTTCGGATCCTCATTCAAGGAAAGCGCACGCGCAGCGGCAAAGCCTGCGAAGGACATTTTGTTCATTGGTGCTTCCGTCCCGCCGGCAATCATGATGTCAGCGTCTCCACGCTGAAGTACCTTGAACGCATCACCGATCGAGTTGGCGCCGGATGCACATGCCGTAACGGTACAAGAGTTAATGCCTTTCGCACCTAGAGAGATAGATACTTGTCCAGCGGCCATATCAGGAATCATCATCGGGATGAAGAACGGGCTGACACGACGGTATCCTTTCTTCTGGAACGTCTCGAACTGGGATTCATATGTTCCCATTCCTCCAATACCGGAACCGATCCAGACTCCCGTACGAGGTGCAATCTCATCCGTAATTTCAAGGCCGGCATCTTCCACCGCCATGTGGGAAGCGACCATTGCATATTGAACAAATGGGTCCATCTTCCGTACTTCTTTACGTTCGATGTACTTGGAAGGGTCAAAATCTTTGAGCTCTGCCGCGACGTGTACCGGGTAGTCCTCTTTGTTTACTTTCGTAATTTCGCCGATTCCAGAAACACCGTTCTTAATACTCTCCCACAATTCGTCTACTGAGTTACCGACGGGGGTCACCGCCCCCATTCCGGTAATGACTACTCGTCTTTTATCCATGACTATTCTATTCCTCCTTGGTTACTTGCCCCATCGAAGGGCAACGGCTCCCCATGTGAGACCGCCGCCGAATCCGACAAGAACGACTAAATCGTTTTCTTTTATTTTACCTGCCTTCACATCTTCTGACAAAGCGATTGGAATCGATGCAGAAGATGTGTTGCCGTAACGCTTCACAGCTGTGGACATTTTCTCTTCCGGAATGCCCAGGCGCTGCCTTGCTGCTTCCATTATTCTTATGTTTGCCTGGTGCGGGACTAAGTAATCGACATCCTGCTCACTAAGGCCGATTTTTTTCACGACATTGACAGAGGATTCCGGCATCTGGCGGACAGCAAATTTGAATACTTCCCGTCCATTCATGTAGATGACATCTTCCGGTGTCTGATAGAGGTTCGATCCTCCGCTACCGTCGGATCCAAGTTCGAAGGAAAGGATCCCCTTATCTTCACTTACCGGGCCGATGACAGCAGCTCCCGCTCCATCTCCGAAAAGGACGCACGTATTTCGATCGGTCCAATCCGTAATCTTGGAAAGTTTCTCTACACCTACCACCAGCACATTCTTATAGGCATTTGTCTCAATATACTGTTTGGCCGTGATAACCCCGTACATGAATCCTGCACACGCAGCACTAAGATCCATCGCTGCTACTTTAGGTGCGCCGAGGCTTTTCTGAAGCTTTGTCGCTACAGATGGAAATGGTGTGTCCGGAGTAACGGTGGCAACGAGGATCATATCCAGTTCTTCCGCTTTCATATCCGCATCTTCCAGCGCAGCTTCAGCTGCACGAAGTGCCAAGTCGGACGTATCCATATCGTCGGACGCGATCCTGCGCTCTTCGATCCCGGTACGTGTCCGGATCCATTCGTCACTTGTATCGACTATTTTCTCTAAATCTTTATTTGTAAGAACTTTTTCCGGTGCGTAGTGCCCGACACCTAAGAATCCTGCTCTCATATGTTCATCCCCTTAAGGTAATATCTGAATATCTATTATCAATTCTTATGACTTGGTACTAATTTTAATTCATCTCCATTTATTCTGCAAGTCGCAAAAGGAGCGAAGCAGTGCGCAGCCCACAAAATATAAGGGTTTCTGTCATAAACTGCATGTAGAGGGAGGTGCAGTGGATGGAGAATAACAGAAAGTCTCCTTTCGATAATTTCTGGGGGTTTAATCCGTCAGAAGAGCGCAAAGAGAAAACGACAGAAACAGAAGGTCAATCCAAACCAAACTGGCCCGATTTGTTTGAAGAAGCATCAAAAACTTGGAAATCCGTGTCACCGATGATCAAGCCGATGTTCGACCGTTTTAAGAAATAACAAAAAAACTCGGGGGCAAAACTCCCGAGTCTTTTCAGATTGCTGAGAAACTTAAACGGATAAGAAAAGATTAATACATAGGCAGCAATGGTTGAAAGAAAACGTGGCTTTGAAAAATACAAGGGCAATCCCGCCCCTCACATCCCCCAACCACTTCTTCATCATGCTGAAAAACTGGCGAGTAAACAACTCCCGAGTTTTTACCGGTTTGGCAATTCTCCTGTCTCTTCATAATAAGCGACTGCTTCATCCATCTCTTTCTGAAAACCGACAGGAACATCAGAGCTGTAGGTGCCCATTTCGATCGCTCCTTCTTGAAAATCAAAGGTCAGCGACCCTCCCGTCAGGTTTCCGTCGACATATCGCTCCATCACCAGTTCATACACTTCATCAATCCGCTGGATGGTACTTGTTAATACGGCGTTCTCTGCAACGGAAGACCGGTCTTTCACATAACCGATGGCATACTTCCCGTCCTGCTCTGCCTGCTTGATGATGGAGATATCGAATAAATCACCCGCAGGGTAAAAGACATCCGCGCCATTTCTCTGCATCGTGCTGTAAATTCCAAGAGCCGTCTGTGTGTCACTCCAACTGTTGGTGAGAGACACAGAAACATCTGCTTCCGGATTCTGATAGAGTACCCCCTCATAGAACCCCTCTAATTCCGGCTGCCATTCGAATGCGCCGATCAAACCGATTTTATCGGATTTTGTCATCTCTCCAGCAACCATCCCTGCGAAGAAGCCCATCGCCCGCGAACTGAAATTAAGGCTGGTGACATTATCCGCTGAGAATTCACCATTAAAATAAACAAATTCCACATCAGGAAAAGAAGCATGGAGCTCTTTAAAGTGACTCTCATAAATATTTCCGTGCCCGAAGATGATATCTACGCCCTTATGGACAAGATCCTCGACGGCCGCTGCCGTCTGATCATACGTTTTTATATTCTCCTTATAATAGACGTCCGCATCAAACTCTTGCTCAATCATCTGAAGCCCCTCATATCCACGCTCCCCGAAGCCTTGATCATCCGCCGTCGTTTCGAGCAGCATGCCGACGTCTGAATGTTCGCCGTAGCCCGGGAATGATCCGCACCCTGCCAGAAGAACGAGGACGCATAGAAATAGGCCGTATCTTCTTTTCATTGTCAGCACCCCTGTACAAACCCGCTGGTTCCTTCTTTTATCATTATTCTACATGTTTCGATAGAAGAAAGTAAAACAGCGATTAGTAAAAAACAGGGTCAGACACGTTCCAGGAGCTTCCGACAGCGCCAGGTTGCTTCCACTCTCTCCTCCAAAGACTCCTCTTCCATATTCCGGGTGAGGTAGGACGGAAGCAGCGTCTTAACGAAGTCTCCGACGTACACTGCTTCCGTCTCCTCTATCCATTTTCTTAAATCTCCTTTCTCCTGGAATGAATGGTCCGCCATCGGCATCCACTCTCCATAAAGAGCCGGGATTTCCACTCTCTCCTCTCCTTCGGATGTCACAATCCTCACCTTCCCTTTCTTGATATCCACCTCGACTTCTGATCCACTATTATGCATATGGTTCTCTTTGTCCGATTTCTGAAAAAAGTGTTGAAAGTTACTGTTTCTGCCGACGTACATATATAAAAGATCACTCCGCTTGTCTTTGATCGGATCGATCCCTATAACTACATGCCCTTCCTGAAGAAGCTCTTTACACACGTGATACCCTATCCAATGAAAACTGGGATGGACAACGACTACCACAGCTCCGCCCCCTTCCTCTTACTGTTACCATTTTATTCACACTTCCCTTGAATCATGAAGCGATTTCATATTTCTTTTTCTTCCTCGTTCTGCTAAGATAGACGTTAGAATGGATAAATGAGGTGAACATTGATGCGGATGATTTGGACGATTGTTTGGGCCTTTCTTTTAAGCTTCATGTCTGCTTATGTAGTCAGTAACATGTCAGGAAGCGACTTTGCTTTCTCGCAGGTAATTACGATGACCATCCTTTTCACCCTTGCTGCTGTGGTATTGGGAGAAGGTCTCATCAAAGACGAAGCGTAAGTAGTAAACGTTGCTATCAATCGATGGCAGCGTTTTTTTCATACCGGATACCATTTTCCCTGTACAAAAATGGTCGGCATTACTCATTACATAGCAACTCGACAGCGTTATAGTGAACGGGTGAGTTTTTACTTTCAGGAGGATTTAATGATGGAAGAAATTTGGCTTTTGATTAAATATTTGTTTTTAGGAATATTCCAGGGTTTCACAGAACCAATACCGATTTCCTCAAGCGGGCACCTGGTCATCGCACAAGACCTTCTTGGAATTAAACTAGAAGGACTGAGCTTTGAAGTACTCGTCAACTTCGGATCCTTGATCGCCGTTTTGATCATTTACCGCGAGGATCTGCTCCGGCTGATCCGGAATGGGATCGGGTACATCATCAGTCGTGATGAAAGACAGAAGGATGACTTCGACTTCATCATTTATTTGATCATCGGTACGATCCCGGCAGGTGTGTTGGGTATTCTGCTCGGCGATGCTATCGAAGGCTTATCAACCGTTAAAACAGTGGGGATCACCTTGATCATTACCGGTATTGCCTTATGGCTGATCCGCAACATGCGCGGTCGCAAGGGAGATGCCCAAATGACTTGGAAGGATGCTGTCATTGTCGGTTTAGGACAGGCAGTCGCTCTTATACCGGGAATCAGCCGATCCGGTGCTACAATCGTCGCCGCCATGTTCTTAGGAATGAAACAGGAAACCGCACTTCGCTTCTCTTTCCTTTTATACATTCCGGTGAGCCTTGGAACGATGCTCCTCTCCATTGAAGATGTATTCGCCAGTGCGGATTCAGGAAGCGTGTGGCTTGCGTATGGGCTTGCTTTTCTTGCGTCCATCGTTGCCTCCTACTTCTCTCTCCGTTGGTTCATGAATATCATGGCCAAGGGAAACTTGAAGTATTTCGCCTTTTACTGTTTCATCGTCGGTGGACTGGTCGTTCTATTCCTGTAAAAAGTATTCAGAAAGAAAAAAGGCTCCGCGTTTCCATAACGCGGAGCCTTTTCTCATATAGGGGATGTATGGCTTTATCCACCGCTTACAGGAGGGATAAAAGCTACCGTATCTCCTTCTTTTACGATCGTTTCTTTTTGAGCGAATTCTTCATTGACCGCTGTCATACTTGTCATAACCTGTTCCACACCAAACTCCTGCCGCACCGTTTCCTTCAAGTCCTCTACTGTTAAACCCGCCGCATCAAAGGACCATTCTCCTTCACCGATTTGTTCCTTTAAGCCAGCAAAAAAAAGAATACGATTCACATTCCATCCCCCTTCCCTGGTACACCGGGGACGATTTCTTTTTGATCCCCGATCCAGCTGTCGCCATCTTCCCAATGTTCTTTCTTCCATATTGGGACAATCTCTTTTATCCGTTCAATTGCGTATCTGCTCGCCTCATAGGAATCAGCCCGATGCGGGGTCGAAACAGCAATGACGACCGCGATATCGGATATTTCAAGACGGCCGGTCCGGTGGACGATCGCCGTTTGAATGTCCAGCCATCGTTCTTCCATTTCCCGGGCAATCTGCTCGAGCTTCTTCTCCGCCATAGCGGTATAAGCTTCATACTCCAAGTAGAGCGTCTGCTTTCCTTTAGTAAACTCCCTGACCGTTCCGATGAACGTATTGATGGCTCCTGCTTCCGGCCTTGTAACTGTATGGACAAGAGAACCGACATCAATCGGTTCTTCTGTGATCCAGCACCTCTTCTCCCCCATCAAGATTCCCCCTTAGCAAGTTCCAGCACTTCCGGTAAGCGTTTTCTCCAATCTTTCAGAGCGATAACGGAATGAGAGACATGAGCCGTCAACGTTTCATCCCACGTGATGACGAGCTTGATGTTTGTCAAGTTATCCAACAGTTTCAAGTCTTCCACCCTTTTGATGATGACCGCCTTCGGGTAGTGCTCTTCCTTATATCCTTCCACCGTAATTAAATCAGGCGAAAAATGGCGGTAAATATCCACTAGATGGTCCAGAGCGAAATCATCATCATGGGACAATTCCATCTGGAACCGGCGCGGGCTGTCTACCCCTGTTAAGAATGAGCCGCATTCATGAAGACGGTAGCTGTCCGTTTCATGGTGCATCACTTTTAACGGCTCTTCATGAGTATGGTGCTTGATTGCCGCGATTTTCTCGCCACGATCCGTACCATAGGCGATCAAATCCGACAATAAGGTGGTTTTTCCACTGTTTTTATATCCGACGATTTGAAACACTGGTGCACGTTCCATATCTCTCCCCTCCTTCATAAGCGTAATATGTAAAAACCCCTGCCGTGTTACCTACGGCAGGGGCGGACCATCCTTCGATCAATCCGGAATACCAAGAGCGATTTTCGCGTAGCGACTCATACGATCCTTCGTCCAAGGCGGATTCCAGACAATATTCACCGATATCTCATTTAGTTCAGGAAGGTCTGCAAGGCAGCGCTTTACATCCTGTTCAATGTGACCGGCCAGCGGGCAGCCCATCGCAGTCAAGGTCATCGTTACCTTTGTATTGCCATCCTCATCTATATCGACGCCATAGACTAAGCCTAAGTTCACGATATCAATGCCGAGTTCCGGGTCAATGACATTCTCAAGGGCACCCATTGCGTTTTCTTCTAATGCAGTTCTATCCACTTTTGTTCCCCCTTCACAATTGTTCAAACCTTATTATAAACAAAAATCCTGCCGGGACAAAATATTCCCTACCATCAAAGGACGAGTTCCAGCCAGTTGACCAACTCAAGAATGGCGAAACGGCTGACTTTATGATCACGCCCGACCTCTCTCAAGAAACGGATATTCTCCGGATTCTTATATTGGCTGATCGCATCATTATAGAAATCATAGGAGTGCTCAAATGGAACAACAGGATCGGCATCTCCGTGCCAGAAAAAGAGCGGCCGGCTGTATAGCTTATCCTTCTGCAGGGATAAATCGATGCCTGCAAGCGAATGATAGAGCTCATCTAACTCCTCTTGTTTCAGAGGCAGCTCGTATCCGTTGTTTTTTACATCTTCAATAAGCTTCTGAGCGAATTCGACCGGTTTGGGTGAACCCATCATGACCGCAGCCGCCTGAATCCAGGGGTACATCGTCAAAGCAGCGCTCGTAGTGATTCCCCCCATCGATGTTCCGCCGATACCAATTCTGCGGTTTTCGAGCAGTTCCATGCGATCGAGTTCATCTTTCATATCCTGAAGCTCTTTCAAGTTTTGATACACGATCTCCCAAAATTTGAGGCTGAGCTCTTCTTTGGACAAATCCTCCTCGCGTTCGCCATGATACGCGCTGTCCGGGAGGATGACGCGGTACCCCTTCTGCGCAAGCAGATAGGCTTGCGGGAGGTTATGTTCTTTCGCTGAGGTGAAGCCGTGGAAATAAATGAATACCGGGAGCGCCTCGTTCTCTTGGGAAGAGTCGACGACTGTCAGTACTGGTATATCTTTCAATGTGTTCCGATAAACTCCGATCATTGCCATGGTTCCTTTCTGAAAATCTTTACCTGTGCTTTAGGCGCGATTAATAAATTTCCTATATAATACACATCGTAACACTGCTGTCATCAATTTGGAAGTCATAGGCAGCGTTCACAGAAATTCTTTACAACCTGCCTGAGAACCCGCTACACTATACATACAAATGAGGTGAAGCTAATGAAACAGCATTTGATTGCGTTGGATCTAGACGGAACATTATTGACCGATGATAAAGTCATCAGTGGCAAAACAAAAGAAACCGTGCTTCAGGCCATGGACCAAGGCCATATCGTCGTAATTGCGACAGGAAGGCCGCACCGGGCAAGTATCGATTTCTATCACGAACTTGGTCTGGATACTCCAATGGTGAACTTCAATGGTGCGTTCATCCACCACCCTAAGGACCATAAATGGGATGCGCTGCATTCTCCGCTCGGCATAAGAACGGCGCATAAAATCATTCATACCTGTCAGGAACTCGGTGTAAAGAATATTCTTGCGGAAGTGAAGGATGACGTTTACCTCGACAGGCACGACGAAGAAATTCTGCGGATTTTTCAAACAGATATTAAGCCGACCGTTGGAAGGCTGCAGCATCACTTGAAAGATGACCCTACTTCCATTCTTATCCACCCGGAAGAAGAGAAAATCAAACGTCTGAGACAGGAACTGGATCAGCATGCAGAATTGATCGATCACCGGAAATGGGGCGCGCCGTGGCACGTTATCGAAATTGTCCGGGCCGGTATGAACAAAGCGGTCGGTCTTGATAAAATTGCGCGCTACTTCCATATCCCGAAAGAACGGGTGATCGCTTTCGGTGATGAGGACAACGATTTTGAAATGATCGATTATGCGGGGATAGGCGTCGCCATGGGGAACGCCATCGATGAGCTGAAAAGCATGGCCGATCACGTCACCGCTACGAATGAACAAGACGGCATCGGAACGTTTCTTAATGACTATCTTCAAATAAACAAACGGGCGATCTAGGTACATTTTTCCTCGTGTAAAAAACCGCCCTGCCGCCATACTAAGCTTGAACGTGAAAGCGTTCAGGCTTTTTTATGACAGGAGGGTCTTGTCATGGAGCAGCAAAAGAATGACAATCGCAACGAGAAACGCGGGTCGGAAGTGCCATCCTTCGATGAACGTAAATTGGAAGCGGAAAAGCTGACAGATGCGGATCGAAAACAGATGGAAGCCGATCAGCACACCGTAGGAGGGTTTTAACGATGGAAAGAAACCTTTTTGAAAATGCGCGCGAAGCGGTCAACCGTTTCACTCAGCGTCGTGATACGAACGGCGCCAGCCAAGAGGATATGAAAGCCGCTAAAGATGCTATCCAGTCTGCATATAGCCAATGTTCTCAAGAAGAGAAACAACAGCTACAGCAATTGGAGCAGCATATCGAAGCGCATAACAACAGCTTGCGATAACAAGGAAAGGCCGGACTATTTCCGGCCTTTTTTTTATTGCGAGTACGTTTATTTTTCATGTAAGCGGGTACAGTACATTACCCCCTAATGATTTTCTAAAACAAAGCAGCGCCTGATACTTATACATATCAGGCGCTGCTTTGTTTTATTCAAGTGCGGAAGCGGCTGAAGGACATCTTCAACGTGATGGCATACAAAGCATGACCGATAAGCCACTGTGTAATGGCCGCCCCATCAGTCAGACCCGGCGTCTCTTTCACAGCAAGGATCGTGAGTGGAACATAAGTAAATGCAGCAAACAGTGTCAGTCCGACGGCAAGCAGCCATCGATTCCGATTGGTTTTACGCAGGCGATACATCAATAAGTACGCATAGATGATTCCGATTGCCCACGATATGAGGATATGGAAAAACCATTCCATAAAGACAGGCCAATCGATATCACCTAGGACAGGGATGAAGTCTACATTCATAAGCAGCGTGTACACTCTCATTCCTGTCACCTGCTCTACAAACCACAGGTACAGACCCAGCACAATTCCTGATGTCGTTCCGATAAAGAGACCCCAACGAATCATACGCTTCCCCCACATCTTAATAGGCTTCCTGTTTCCTCAATTCCCGCAGCAGATTTTCTAAAACCTGTTTAAGTTCCCGGTAATCGCCGTCGAGCATTCGGAAGTACAGCGCTCTTAAGAAGTGTTTGCTGTTATTGATGATGATATCCTCATCGGGATCTTTCCAGCTTTCCCGCTCATAAAGGAGTGATTCCAGCCATTCCACTCTTTCCGCATGACTGATTTTCCGGAACATCATCAATACCGCCGTCACCATCCGTTCTTCCTCATCAAACAGATACGGTTTGTCGATCATGAATTTATCGCGGATGATCGGAAGCATATCGAGAATGTCTTCCCTTGTAATTTCTTCACACGCTGCCGTACTGTATACCGCATCCGCTGCATGAGCCATTGCATGAGCCCAACCTTTGTCTTTGACGCAGGCACGGGTATCTTTCTCCTGGGGAACATATTTCTTCAGGCTGTCCCAAACCCGCCGGATATCTTCTTCTTTCAGGAACGGATCTTCCCGGTGCTTGTCCATGATCGGTGGAATCAGAAGCACGGAATAGCTGCGCTTGAACACGGCGTCTTCTTCATTTTTGGACATCGCTATCCGGTAAAACAAATAATTTTTATTTAAAATCGATTGGAGAATATTCTTTAATTGTTCGTTGGTGTAATGGTTTCTGGCAATAAAGGATGTAAAAACCGGACGAATAAGATCCTCCCTGAGAACAGGATGGACAGATCCGATTTTTTGTAGCATCATAGTCGTGAGCTCTTGTAAATTCTGGCCGTCCTGCAATGTATAATCATTGTCTTTGATCGGCTGCAAGACATCGATTAATCTCGTTTCCATAACACACCTCCTGAAAAGTGATATCATTGTATCACAGATGCGGCCGGTTCTGAATTGAAGTGTTTTACTATTTAGGTGGGCGCGATTTTTTGGTAAGATAAGAGCAGAGTGAAGAAGGAGGATACGATGATGGCTATACAAGTACAAGAAACACCTAATCCAAATGCTCGTAAATTCACGGTGGAAAAGCTTATTTTCCAAGGAGACGGCAGCGTTTCCGTTATGCCGGGACAAACGAGTGAACATACAATCATGAACGATTTGATGGAGCTCGACGGCGTCGACAACGTCTTTGGTTTCCAAAATTTCATCACGGTCAACAAACTTCCCCAAGCCGACTGGGACGAGTTGAATCCAAAAGTGAAAAGCACGCTCGAAGAACACGGATATTGATTTCAAAAAAACCACCATACCCTCGTATGGTGGTTTTTTTTCTATTAGAATCGATCCAGTGGAATGTAGTTCAAGTTCTCAGGCAGACCGTCCCCATTTTCCGTAAACATAGTGAGGGTGATCGTGCCGAAGTCCGGAAGTTTGTCCTCTGGAATGGTGACACTTATTTCAAAAGGTGTCCAGGAAGACGACGCTCCTACCTGTTTTTCAGAAGGCTCCACCTGCACATTATGTCCATCTTCCACGGTATAAATGAAGGTACCGTTGGAAACATTGGCTTCTCCTTTAACCACATAGGATCCATTGTCTCCTGACACGGTAAGAGACCGGAACGTTTCCCCATCTCCGCTGTAACTGTCCTCGACGGGCGGAGCTGCTTCCTCTGTCTCTTCCGAAGGCGTCTCTTCCTCTGTCGACGCCTGATCCTGATTAGATTCTTTCTTATCCGGCTGCACCGTGAATTCCTGCGTCACTTGGAACGGATTCGCCTCGAGGGATTGGTCATTGATGGTATGTACAAGGATTGTCATCGTAACCTCATACTTCCCGGGCTGTTCGATCCCTTTCCACGTATCCTCAGCCTGATACGTGCCTCCGCCGGCAAGTTCTTCCGTCGTCAGCGCCTGTGTGAACATTTGACCATCGGAATACTTGTACACCGTTTCTCCTGATACATTCTTCACTTCCACTTCGTATTTCTGACCGGAAGTAAAGCCCAAAATCACTGGATCTTCTCCTGTATTTTTAAGCGAGAATTCGAAGGTTGCTGCGTCGCCGGATGCATTTACTGCCGCATCCATTTCAATCTGATCGAGCAATGTCTCCATATCAATCTCCGCCTCCATATCCGGTGAAGCTGATGCTTCCGTCTCTTCTTTTTCTTCTCCGTCTGCTTCTTCCTGGCCTGAATCATTTGTACAGGCAGCCACCAACAACAACAAGAGGGCCCCTAACAAAATGGCAAGAAATTTTTTCATTTCGCCACTCCCTATCTATTCTATTCAATGAATAAGACGTCCTCCGGATGGAAAACGTTACATCATTTATCATCTTTTCGGAAGAAACCGAAGATACCTGTCGTTTGAACGATGTTGGTAAACGCCTGCGGGTCCACTTCCTGGATAATATGCTGCAAATCATACAACTCGTATCTCGTAATAACCATGACAAGCATATTCTTATCCTGTTGGGTGAAGGCTCCTTTGGCAGGCAGCGTGGTAATTCCACGAACCATGCTTTTATGGATTTCCTTCTCCAGGGCGGCAGCCTTTGTCGTGATGATCATAGCCGTCAACTTCTCGTGACGCGTATGGATCGCATCAATGACCCTTGTCGTTACGTAAAGAGTTAATAATGTATAAAGCGCGTTTTCCGGTTCATATAAAATACCGGCTACCGCAATAATTACACTGTTAATGATAAGAAAATAAATACCGATCGGGCGGTCCTTCATACGGGACAGCACCATGGCGATGATGTCCAGGCCTCCGGTGGAAGCACCCCATTTCAACGTGATCCCGACACCGGCTCCACCGATAACACCGCCGAACACGGCGTTCAGTATAATATCTCCGGAAAGCTGCTGCACGGGGATGACTTCGAGGAACAACGTCGTGAACGCAACAGAAATGGCGCTGTAGACGGTGAACCCTTTCCCTACCTTATACCAACCCAATATGGCGACAGGGATGTTGAGCACTAACAGAACAAGTCCCGTACTCACACCAGGAATGCCCAGAAAATCACTGGAAATACTCGTCAAGAGCTGGGAAACCCCCGTAAATCCGCTTGCATAAACATTTGCCTCTATTAAGAATAAGTTAAGGGACAACGCATTTAATAACGATCCCAGTAAAACAATTAATATTCTTCTAATTTCTACAACAAACAATCGTAAACCTCCTTGCCTTCCTGAATTCATCTATTCATTTTTATCACCGACAATTCGTAAAATCAAGTCAAACTTTGGAGAACTTTGCAAAGTTTTCGCAAACATGGTTTTTGGAGGAATTTGTTTTGACTATAAAGCGCGACTATGCCTAAACTGATAGTACTATAATAATATAGAAGGTGACGTTTATGACTGTACAAATAGTATGTGATTCGGCTGCCGATCTGGACTTGGAAACGACAGACCGTTTATCGATCCACTCCCTGCCTCTGAAGGTTATTATGAACGGCGAGGAATATGAGGACAGAACGTCGATCGAACCAAAAGAAGTTTATGACCGGATGCGCGCGGGGGAATCATTGAAGACAGCGCAGGTATCCCCGCAGGCTTTCCGTGATGCTTTCACCAGCTATGCGGAAGAAGGACAACCATTCATTTATTTCGCTTTCTCATCGGAACTGTCCGGTACCTATCAGACTGCCAAAATGGTCGAACAGGAAGTAAAAGAAGAGTACCCGGAAGCTGTCTTTGATGTCGTAGACACGAAAGCAGCCTCACTCGGCTACGGTCTTGTCATAATGAGAGTGGCCGAAATGGCAAGCGACGGTGCTTCTTATGAAGAAATCCTTAAGACAGGGACATATCACGCCGAGCATATGGAACACATCTTCACGGTTGATGATCTGGAATACCTCCAGCGAGGGGGTCGGGTAAGCCGGACTGCGGCCTTTGTCGGCGGTCTTTTAAAAATCAAGCCGCTCCTCCACATGGAGGATGGGAAGCTGATTCCGCTTGAGAAAATCCGCGGCTCGAAGAAAGTTCTGAAACGAATGCTGGAAGTTATGGATGAACGCGGCGTGGATTTGAGCGGCCAGCGGATCGCCATCAGCCACGGGGACGACGTGGAGCGCGCAGAACAGCTTGCTGCTATGATCAAGGAACAGTTCGGTGCCGAAACCATCCATATCGGCTATGTCGGAGCCACGATCGGTGCTCATGCCGGACCTGGAACCATCGCGTTATTTTTCCTGAATGATCGTTATCAATAAACATTCCCTATAAACGGAGCCTTTAGTCCATGTAACCGCCCCCTGCAGGAAAACAACAGCCGGAAATCAAGTAATATCACTTGGTTTCCGGCTGTTCTCTTGTACTCCCGATATCCAATCGACCTTTGAGCTGATTGATACCCAATTGGGCGATATGATTGTTCGTTTCCAACTTCTCACAGGTCAATTGATCTATGAAAAAGACAGAGGATGGATTGGCGCGTCCCCCGGAATTCAAAGCAGCCATTTCCTTTTCCATATCCTCCACACGCTTCATCAATCGATCGATTTCCTGCTCATTAACGGAATGACGGAAGTGACTTCCTAAATGAAAAACCGTGGAGTACTCACTCCACGGTTTGATCCTTCCTATTTTTAATACTTATCATCGTGACACTGAGTACGAAGATAAGCAGTACTCCTCCGACGAATCCGATGAAAAGCCAATTGTAGCCTTTATCTGCTTCCACCACAAATACGTCCGCCGTCTCCCTCTCCATGCCGATTCGGTAGACGCCGTCCCGCTGTTCCCGGATAATGCCGTCCTCCAGCAGACCGCTCAGTTGCAGACCGCCTTCCAAGTGATCCAGCTCCATCGTCTTCGTAGCTTCTGCATTATTGATGGCTACGATCAGCCGCTCTCCTTCATAGGACCTTTCGTAAACAAGCAGCCCATCTTCGTTATACAGCTCATGAACGCTCCCCTTCGTCAGTGCAGGGAATTCCTCCCTCATGGAATGGAGTTTTTCAATCCGCTGACTGAGGGCTTCCTCTCCTGCTTTAAAATTCATCATGGGTATTTCAGACGGATCCCCGCCATCATCCAAAGGGATCTCGGAACCGTAATAAAAGCGCGGCGTGCCAGGAATCGTATAGAGGTACGTCCAGGCAAGCTGGAGCCGGGTAACCGGATTCTGTCCCTCTTCCACCGCTTCATGCGTAAAACGTGACCCGAGGAAGTCATCCAGTTCCCAAATCTGTTCTCCCTCTCCAAGCGCCAGCGGCTCAAGCGATGCTCCCGCCGCTTGGAAAACATCCCGGAGCGTTTGCTGTTCTTCCTTCTCTTCATCGTAAGTTTCTGAGAATACCAGGAGGTCATTTTGAGGAGCAGCTCCCCCGGAAGTAATCAAGCGAAAACCGTCGACTTCGGTTTCTTCTTCCCATTTCTTCCATACCTCGCTATAATAATCTGCTACCTCCGGATTGGAAGTATCAAGCTTCGGGAGTCCGTCGAACCAGGTGTCGCCTTCCAGCGTTTCCTCCAGAAACCAGTTGGATTTACGTTGGTCTTCGAGCCACGGGTGAGCGTTACCTACAAAACCGTACGGCATGTCAAAGATGACCTTCATTCCTTTTTCATGGGCTTCTGTCACCAGCTTTCGCGCGTCTTCCATCGTACCGAAGTGCTCTTCCACCGTCTCATAGTCCGTTACTCCGAAGCCATGAAACCCGTCCGTTTCGCTAGACATGATCGGTGATAACTGAATAGTCGTAAAGCCTAGTTCTTTTATGTAGTCCAACTGGTCTCTTACCCCGGACAAGTCTCCCCCGTGATAGGCGGAAGGGTCCTCCAGGTCCAACTCCCCGTCATTCGCTGTCGATCCGTTCATGAAACGGTCCACCACGATATAATAGATACTTTCCTGCTGCCACTTCTCTTCTGCCTGTACTGTTAAAGCGCTGCCAAAAAACAGCGGGATCAGTAGAAAAGCGATGATCATCCTTTTCATCCGGACGCCTCCTTCCTCTTTTTAGGTTAGCGGTCGCAGTCGTAAAGGTCAATTTATTCTGACAATCTTTTCAAAAAACAAAAAAGCCGCTTGAGACAGCGGCTTACAGTTGAACCTTGTAGGTCCGGAGCCAATGATCGATTTGACATAAGTGCGCGATCAGCTGAGGACCGGTCATCAATTGCCCGAACCACGGTGTATCAATGGATTTCCCTTCCGACTCCTTCAATTTACGTACTTCTTCCCTGTCGAATATGTTGAAGAGAGGAGCACCCTGGTCACTCAGGACATCGTCCATCCATCGGCATACTGCTTTCGTGTAATCCGGGTGGAAGGTCTTCGGATACGGATTCTTCTTCCGGAACAAAACCTCATCCGGGAGAATACCTCTCAGCGCTTCACGCAGCAATCCTTTCTCCTGATTCTTATAAAACTTCATGCTCCATGGTACATTCCAAACGTATTCCACCAGGCGGTGATCGCTGAACGGAACCCGTACTTCAAGACTCGCCCCCATACTCATCCGGTCTTTCCGTTCAAGCAGCGTCTGCATGAACCAATTCATATTTAAATAGGACATCTCTCTATGTTTGCGGGCACCTTCCGATTCGCCTGCAAGAACCGGCGTTTCCGCAATGGTTTCCTTATATCGTTTGAGCATATACCATTCAATATCAATATCACCCTTAAGATCGCTGCGAACGAGAGAGACGCGTTCATCCAGTGACCGGATCCACGGAAAACCGTTCCGCTCTTTATCTTCTTTCCGATAGAACCAAGGATAACCGCCAAAGATTTCATCCGCACATTCCCCAGACAGCGCCACCGTCACATGGTTCTTAATTTCCTCACAAAACCAAAGGAGAGAAGAATCTACATCGGCCATCCCAGGTAAATCTCTCAACTCAACGGCCCGTTTCAAGCGCCCCACCAAATCCTCTGTTTTCGCTTCCATTACAAGGTGATCGGTGCCGTGCCTGTCACGGACCATATTGATGAAGGCTTCATCCCGGTCCGGCTGAAAAGCGTTCTTCTTGAAGAATTTATCCTGGTCTTTATAATCAATCGAGAATGTCTGCAAAGCCCCGCGCCGTTCCTGCTTGTATTGTTCTGCTGCCACCGCTGTAATGGCGCTGGAGTCAACCCCGCCGGACAGGAAGGTTCCAAGCTTCACGTCTGAGATGAGCTGACGTTTGGACGCATCCATGAATAATTCCCGCACCCGCTCTACCGTCTGTTCGAACGTGTCTTCATGCGGTTCACTTTTCACGTTCCAATACCGACTGGTCGTGAATCTGCCTTTTTCCCATACGGCACTATGACCGGGGCGGATTTCCTGAATCTCTGTAAATATCCCTTCCCCAGGTGTACGGGACGGTCCAAGGGATAGAATTTCATGTAGGCCGTTTCGATCGACCGTCGGGCGGACGTCGGGATGCGCAAGAATGGCCTTCATTTCCGAAGCGAACAAAACGCCGTTACCTCTGTCACTATAGAACAACGGTTTAACACCGAGACGGTCGCGCGCGAGAAAAAGCCGCTGTCTTCGCCGCTCCCAAACACTGAAAGCAAAAATGCCGTTCAAACGATCGACACAATCAGGTCCCCACTCCATGTAACTGACGAGAACGACCTCCGTATCCGAATGGGATGAAAAACTCCACCCGCACGCTTTCAGTTCCCTCCGGACGTCCTCGGTATTATAAAGCTCTCCATTATAGCAGAGAACGAACTCTTCGTCCCTTGCCTTCCGGATCATCGGCTGTTTTCCACCTTGAGGATCGACGACGATCAAACGCTGGTGTCCGAAGGCAGCCGGACCCTCTATCCATTTCTGATAATCATCCGGTCCACGGTGCTCCAGTGTTTTCGCCATATCTTCCAATATCGCTGTTTTACCATCGGTTTTATGTGCTAGATCCACCCATCCGACAATGCCGCACATCTGATCCACCATCCTTTTCATAACATGCGTTCCATATAAAAAAGCATCACAACTCATTCTATGAACACGTCTTACCTGTTATGCGGAAGGCAGCCTGCTCTGCCGGCAGAAATAAACGTCATAAAACTATTGACAACACAATTGAGAATGATTATCATTATAAGTATCAAGTGATCCCGTTATCCCCCAAGTAACGGAGAACATCAGACAAATAGTTTTGCCCCCTTTTTATAAAAAATAAAACGCTGCCTGCAAATAAGCAGGCAGCGTTATTTTTTTATGCCGGCAGAATTCCCATCGGCAAATAGCCGAATCCGAGAATGATTGCCAGAATGACCGCAAGGACAAGCTGTCCCCACCAGATGCCGGCAGGTTTGCCCTTCGTCGTCTTCACACACGCCATTTCCATCGCCGTAATTGCCCATAAACCTGCAAGTACTTTAATGATAACGAGCGCCCCGTAAACGGAGTAGCTGGCGAACAGCGATCCACCGGAATATAGAATGAGCAGGTAATCCAACCGAAGGATCATATGGGAGATCTTCGCCGCTTTCGCTTTTCCGCTCTTCGTGAATGAAACAACAAGGATGATCAGCACGAGTGCGAGTACCCATGAAGTGATATGTAAGTGAGCCATGTTCTTCTCCTCCTTTGCATAAGTATCTATTGCTATGATACCACGATTGTTTCGATATATCCTATCAAAAAGTGTTCCTTTCCCAATTACACTCCCCTCCATTTCGTGCATCCCGCACCCTTTCACAGGACTATTTGACGAAACCTTTCCAATAGTAAGAAAACAGAAAGGAAACCTGTTATAATGATGGAAGATTCAAATGAATTTGGAGGGATAGCATGTCTGTAATCAGTAGTCGTCACATTATTGATCAAACCCAGGAATACGGAGCGAAGAATTATCACCCGCTTCCGATTGTCATCGCAAGAGCCGAAGGCGTATGGGTGGAAGATCCTGAAGGAAATCGTTACATGGATATGTTAAGCGCTTACTCAGCCGTGAACCAGGGACACCGTCACCCGAAAATCATCCAGGCCTTGAATGACCAGGCCGGACGTGTGACGCTCACTTCACGTGCTTTTCATAATGATCAGCTCGGGCCGTGGTACGAGAAGATCTGCAAATTGACGAACAAAGAGATGGCCCTGCCGATGAACACAGGTGCAGAAGCGGTGGAAACAGCGATTAAAGCGGCACGCCGATGGGCTTACGAAGTGAAGAACGTACCCGATAACAAGGCGGAGATTATCGCTTGTACCGGTAACTTCCACGGCCGGACGATGAGCGCCGTTTCTCTCTCATCTGAAGAAGAATACAAGCGTGGTTTCGGTCCGATGCTTCCTGGAATCAAACTGATTCCTTACGGAGATGCGGAAGCTTTAAAAGAAGCGATCACCGAAAATACCGCTGCCTTCCTCTTTGAACCGATTCAAGGGGAAGCCGGTATCGTCATTCCTCCGGAAGGATTCCTAAAAGAAGCGTACGACATCTGCCAAGAAGCGAACGTCCTTTACATTGCCGATGAAATCCAGGCAGGTCTTGGACGGAGCGGCAAGACGTTCGCCTGCGACTGGGAGGATGTCACACCGGATATGCTGATTCTCGGTAAAGCACTTGGTGGAGGAGTCTTCCCGATTTCCTGCGTTGTCGCTGACAAAGATGTCCTCGGTGTATTCAACCCAGGCTCGCACGGTTCGACATTCGGAGGGAACCCACTCGCTTGTGCGGTGTCTGTCGCTTCTCTGGAAGTATTGGAAGAAGAGAAACTCGCAGATCGTTCCCTGGAACTCGGCACCTATATGATGAAGGAATTGAAATCAATCGCTAATCCGAAGATCAAAGAAGTTCGCGGAAAAGGGTTATTCATCGGAGTTGAACTGACTGAGCCGGCCCGAAAGTATTGTGAACAGTTGAAAGAAAAAGGGCTGCTTTGCAAAGAAACACATGAGAACGTCATCCGCTTCGCCCCTCCGCTCATTATCGACAAAAAAGATCTGGACTGGGCGATTGAACAGATCAAATCCGTCTTATCCTGATAAAAAAGAGACAGCTCTGATACAGAGCTGTCTCTTTTCATTGTCAAGAACCGTTAAGGCAAGGAATACGATCCATAAGTTAAAGAAACGAATACAGGTGAGACCCAGGAAGAGCCCGGCGATCAGGAATCTTCCTGTCCATCCCCTGCAAAGCACCCCTCTTCTCTCTCCCTTGAACAATTCCCACTTTATTTCACTTCAGAAATCTTCTTCTGCTTCCAGGGAGCTAGAACGATGTCGACAAATAACGTTTCCCGTCGTTCCAATAAAAGACCGGTATTCTCTTGAACATGATTTCGGCTTAACCCGATGTCGACATGATAGTTCGAAGAACCGCTGTCATACCTCTCGTATTTCGCTTGAAGTACGACTGCTTTTTCCGTTTCAGGCCACATCGTAGTCGCTCGATCCAGCTCATAAATACCCTCTCCCGAATCTCGTAAAATCAGGAAAACCCGCTCTCCCTCCTTCAACTCTTCTTCCACTTTCCAACGATCCTCAGGAATTGTCTCTACTTCGTATTCGAGTCGTATGTAATCACCGTAAAAAGGATCCCGGGGATCGATCGGCTCGGTTCGCAGGGTAATTTCTTTCCCCCATATGTCCATCGCATAGTAGGAAGCGGACATCGTTGCAAGGAAGAGCACCTGTAGAAGGACCAACGCGTAATACCACTTCCGCTTAGTCATGCTCTACCCCTCCTCTATAAATCGTCCGCCGCTTCTTCTCAAGGAAGAAGCTGAGAGCAAATAAAAGTAATCCTCCCAGGAAGAAGAACAAGGAGCGGTCGAGAAAATTCCATGCCAGTTGAAAATAAGCAACAAGTGTCGCAATCAGGAAAGCCGCCGTACCTTTATTCACCCATCTGGACACTTCCTGCCTGTAGCCTGAGATGAGCCAGAGCAGTGCATAGATGAACAGCAGTCCAAGGGACAGGAAATCACCAAACATAAAGCGGAAGACAGGAACGAAAAGCAGCAAATCAATCCAGTAATAGTTAGTGGAGCTGACAGCCGATCGCACCACTGCAAAGACGAACAGCACCGCCCATACCAAGAAAAAATAAAGGGAAGACTCCGTTAGTTCCCCAACGTACACGTTTCCAAGGAAGAAAGCCTGAAAAACAAGAATAATAAATACAGCCAGAATACTTACGGTCTTCAGTAGATGCTTCGCTCCTTTACGGATGAGAAAGTCATCCGCTACATACAGGAACAAGAACAGTGCAAGCAGCCAGTAGTATGGAATGCCTTCACTGAATACGAGGACGATCGACTGGATGACAAACCCGATACCGAATGCTGCCTGACTTCTCTCCCCCTGCTCCTGGTACACAGCCCATCCTATGCCGAAAAGGAAGAGGACCCCGATCCATAAATGATAGTCCTGATGGAAGAGACCGCTGTATAACTGCCCCACAGAGAGGATGACGAGCGTCGTATAGTAAAACGGCACCTCTTTGAATAAAACATATAAACTGAAAGCGGCAAGACCCCAAAGAAAGAACGGAAGAGCACTATAGGAGCTGTAATGATACATTTGCCCGATTAAGAACAAGCTGGCACCGAAAATCATGACAGCGACAATGATCAATGACGTTCCGATCTGCTTCGATCTTTTATGATAAACCTGCTCACCCGCCACATAAAAACCGAGCAGCGAAACGATTAAAATGGCCATCCTGCCGATATTCGTCAAGTAAGACCAATTGGAGGCCACGAATGTCAAGAAGCCGAGTCCGATGAAAATGGCTGCAAAAAGGACAAGTATCGGTTTACTCTGCTTTTTCGGATAAAGCCCCATTAGTTGTTCCCGTTGACTTTCTGTGATAATGGACTGCTCCACCCATTTCTTACTTTCTTTATTAAGCTGTTCCCGGTTCATCCCTAACGCCCCCTTCTCCTATGAAGTTGCGGAACCTTTCCGCTTCAACGGCTGTTTCTTTCCGTACGTCCCTGTTCTCCATACCCACTCCAAAGGTCCGTAACGAAACTTCTTCATCCACGCCCTGCTGAGAAAGATTTGGATGATGAAGAAAGCCACGACGATCAGAGCGCTCCCAAACGGCGGAACGGTCCCGTACAGACCGAAGCCTACGGAATAAAAAAGCACGAAACTGAGGAGCGATTGGAGGATATAGTTGGACAGGGACATCCTCCCCACCCAAGTCAGCGGCCTTGCTATTTTCGCACCAAACTCCGTCCGGAACAGTAGTGTAATAGATAAAATATAAAAAATGGCAGATGCCGAGCCGCCGATACTGTCCTGCGCAAGGTGGAACCATTCCGGGTTACCAAAGAAATGCGGTACCGCCTTGAACAAAAAGAAGATCACTCCCGTCGCCACCCATAAACGAATAATGGAAGCCATGTGGTCCAGAGGCTCATGCAGGAAGCGCTTTCTGCAGACATACATGCCGAAGAGAAACATCGGAATTAAACTGAGAGCGAGAAAAGGAATATTTCCCCATTGATTAGCATACGCCCAATCGCTCCAGTTCTGCCGCCATATGTCCGGAAAGGAACCAGACCCATAATTCATTTTTGCTTCCACGATCGCTTCTTGATTAACGATACCCTGGATTTGATCCCTTACGGTGTAGAGGCTGAATGTGAGCGGAATAACGAGGAAGGACAGCATTCCAAATGCCCAGTGGAGCAGCGTCCGGGCTTCCACACGGAAAAAGAAGAGAAGCACCATGCCGAGTACCCCGTAAGAAAGAAGGATATCTCCGTGCCAAATAAGGAAGGCATGAATCATCCCAAAGCAGATCAAGACGACCAGACGGCGGAAAAGGACAGAACGATAGGCGAGCCTTCTCGACTCCAATCGGTCCTTCATCATCTGCATGCCAAAGCCGAACAGAAAGGAAAACAATGTGTAGAAGCTTGCTTGAAAGAAGATATCGATGAACGTCTGTACCGAATGGCTGAGCGTCGAAGACCAATAAACTGCTTCGCCTCCATACAGGAAGTATGGAGCATTGAATGCAGGTACATTGACCATGAAGATACCGAAAATGGCAAGACCTCTGGCCGCATCGACCCAATCCAGACGTTCGGTGTCATGTAAAGGTGAAGCGGTCGTTTTCATATGTATTCCCCCTATGAAGATTATTTTACTTTTATTACGTCATTTAGACAACGACGTTTCATAATATGTGGAAAGGAGTTTTTTCATATGCCAGCTAAAGTAGGTGCCGTCAAAGTCATATCCATTTCGTCATCCAGTATTTTCAACATCGGCGATGTGTACAACATGGCTCCTCAAGCCATGGCTAAAACATTTGCCGGCGGCGGTTCGTTCAACACCGGTGACGGGATCCGCATCGATTTGAACAGCGCCAATACGTATATCAACGACTCGGAAGTGATCGATCAGCCGATCTTTAACAACGCATAGGGGGGATTCCATGAACCTTACCGTCCATCAATCGATCTATATCCATATATTAAGAATCGGCTCTGTCTCGAACTCCTCGGTCGTCCAGATAGGAAGCTCCGGCGTTATTCAGGCGAAGGCCGACCTTTATAACTCCGGGAAGTTCACCGGTCCCGCCCAGGAAGCCCAGCCGGTCGAGGGAGAAGTCGTCATTCCAGAAACAGCTGCAGGGTCGCTGGTTCCATTTTCCATAACATAGTACGTCCCTTTTTCTCATACATATGAGACAGGGGGTGAACGCATATGAATCCTTATCAATCATGGCAGGCGTGGGTCCAGCAGATGATGCAGCAGATGGAACAACAGCAGAAGGTGATCGAACAACTCCAGAAACAGGTGGAACAAATGAAAGACACGGATCCCCCACCGAAAACCGTCATTGAAAAAATCGAATACCACTTCGACCAATTGAAAATCGAGACGTTGGAAGGCACTCTCCAGATCGGCCTGACGCCAAACGGGTCCGACCTTTCTGATATCGGCGACCTTTACAGCAATCCACAACACCAGGCGCTTCAATCGGATGAGCAAGTACTTCATGCCCTGCAGAATTATATGGCTTCCGATGTTCCGCCATGGATGGACCAATATATATGCGATCACAACGTCCCTATCCGGGAAGACCATAAGGAACGAATGATCACAGATATAAAGAAACAGCTGCCTAGACGGCTGGAAAGCTATCGCAGCCACAATCCACAGCTTCCTGCAGAGACGATCTATCACCAGATCAAAACAGAAATTCAGGAGTCTATGGCTCAATATTTCCAAACACTTGAAGGGGATGATAAACCGTGAACCATGTTGTGCACAACTACGGCCTGCATGTCGGGAACATCCATGTGACAGGTGTCTCGGCATCTTCCGTCTTTCTGATCGGGGATAACAAAACGATCCGCCTCCAGTCTTTCTTCGATACACCACCAGAATCGCTGATTATCGGTCCATTCGAAGAGGTACTGGAAGACTCCAACGTAGAGATGGAACCGAATGGTTAAGAGAATGGTGTATGCAGACCATGTAGAATTGCAGTCCCTCGCCATCGGTTCTGTATTCGACATTGGGGACGTCTATCGATCTGCTCCCTTCTCCAAGGTGCTTGCCGTTCAAAAAGAGGGCGCCAGATTTGAATCCGATCCTTTTCGTTTTGAAGATTTTTTAATATTCTCCAGGTCCTCCACTCCCCCCCTCAGCCCTGTGGCCGTCGATTCCTACTTCTACCCCGCGGGGTCGATTCAAGTGGATAACGTCCGAATTACGGGTGCATCTACTTCCGCTGTCGTCCAGATTGGAGGGATCGACCACATAGATGCCGTCAACTATACAAAGCATTTCCGTATTCTGTTAGACGAACGTTAACAGCCCACCCTGCATATTGTAGATATATAACGCAGGAATCGCACCACGAAGGAGGCGATTGCGATGCCGGCTATCGTCGGTCCCATCAGCATCAACAGCGTCGGCGGAGGCGTAGTCAACTTTGGAGATTCGTTTTATCTGTCTCCGAAAAGCAGTTCCAAAACGAATTCCGGTTCCGGAGCACTGAATACCGGAAACTGGATCATTACGAACAACGGTCTGAGCTCTACGAACCCATTTGACCCGGACGTTAACGACCAGAATATTACAGCCAACGCGTAGAAGCGACCCACACGAGAGCGAGAAGCGCTCGCCCTTCTACCAGGAAAAGCCAGGGCGAAACGCCCTGGCTTTTCCTTTTCCGCATAGAGGTAATGTCGTCTACTTCCGCCTCCGTCGGTTGGATTTTCTTGTGGTGATTCTTTTCTCCGGATCCTGCTTCTGCACCCAGCGGATATATTTCTGCATATCCGGATGATCCTTCAGCCTCTCCAACGAATGATAGAAGCCTGCCAGTTCCTCATTAGTGAAATGGGCATGAATTTGACGGTGACAGGCACTGCACAGCATGACCGTCGGACCATCTGTGCCTCCATATTGTTTCGGGACCAGATGGTGTTCCGTTGTCTTCACCGGAGAGCGGCCGCACAAATCACAGGTCTCCTCCATCAGCATCGACCTCCACGACAAGCGACTTGTCAAAGAAGTAAAGACAAGCTTTGTGTACTTTCTGCTTCCATATTTTCTCCAAAGCGGTACGATATAATCCCAGCTGCGTCCGGTAACGATCGGCCATCTGTTTTTCGGCAGCGAGCGGATCGTCCGGTAGCTTGTCTGATTTATAGTCGAGGATCATCCAACCATCTTTGTAAGGGACAATCGCATCGATGACCCCCTGGATAAATACCTGTTCCTCTGCACCTGCGTCCCATTCTTTGTAAACCTCTCCTGCAGGTAAAGTCAAACTGAACGGCACCTCCCGTTCTACGCTTTCCGCCTGGAGAAGAAACGCACCGACATCCGTTTGAAAGAAATCAGCAATCGCGGCGAAGTCGACCGCTTCCGCCTCTTCCCTGCGAAGAATTTCTTTGTCGACCAATTTTTCTGTATATTCCTCCACCTGAAGCGGTGTCCATACCTTTGTCAGCGGGAGGTGCTGCATCACCGCGTGCATCGCTGTTCCGCGTTCTGCAGCCGTCAGCGTTTGTTCTTCCTGCATGAAGCGCGGGCGTTTTACAATCGGTGGACGATAGGGGACGAGCAGCTGGTCGCTCGAATATTCGTCCAACGTTTCCCGCTGCCGTTTGATTTCCGTTACCGTCTGCTTCGCCCTTGTATAAGCGGCTTTTTCATGAGGATAGACGAAATTCAGCCGTTCAGTAAGGTTGTCGCCACTCTCTTCCATGGCAACCGGCTGCCACTCCTCCACCGCTTTCTTGAGTACTTCATCCCTCTGCTCCTTCACCTCATCAAGCTCGGAGAATTCACTTCCGTGTGCAATTTGTACACGCCACTGGGAATTATCATAGCGGATCTCATCCGCTGTCGATACGCCGACTTCCCCGCGCAGCTCATCTGCAGCATCGTGCCGGATAAGGGCCGGCCCTACCCAGTCCAAATAGGATTTCGCAGCCAAACGTTCATGCGGAGGAAGCGTCCAGCCTTTCACCTCCGTAAATTCCTGCCATTTCGTCTGTTTTTTCTCAAAAGAGGCGACGTTACCGACCATGACAAGCTTCTCTTTTGCCCTTGTCAGCGCAACGTACAGGACACGCATTTCCTCTGCGAGGAGCTCCCTGCGCTTCGCCTCCTTCAACGCATGATAAGCAAGCGTCGGATACATGATCCGCTTAGCCGGATCGATATAGCGGGATCCAAATCCGTAATCCTTGTGAAGCAGATAGCGGTTCTTAAGGTCCATCATGTTGAACTGCTTATCCATTGCTCCAAGAATGACGACAGGAAATTCCAGCCCTTTACTTTTGTGAATCGTCATGATGCGGACGACATCCTCCTGCTCCCCGAGTGCCTTGGCTGCACCCAGATCGTCGCCCCGCTCTTCCATCCGCTCAATAAACCGCAGAAATCGGAACAATCCACGGAAGGACGTCGTCTCATAACTTCTTGCCCGGTCATAAAGAGCACGGAGGTTCGCCTGACGCTGACGACCTCCCGGGATTCCTCCGACAAAATCATAGTATCCGGTTTCCCGGAAAACTGCCCAAATTAATTCGGACAAGGCTCCTTGACGCGCTTGTTCCCGGAAACGCTTCAGCTGGGTCATAAACGCATCAATTTTCCGACCGAGCTCATCTTTTTCCACATAGGCTTTCAAAGCTTCATAGTACGTACTGCGCTTCTTCGCAAGCCTGATCCGGGCAAGGTCGTCTTCATTCAGTCCGACAAGCGGCGACTTCAGGACGGAAGCGAGCGGAATATCCTGCATCGGGTTATCGATAACTTTCAAAAGGCTGAGCATCACTTTTATTTCAATGGCCTCAAAATAGCCTGTTGATAATTCTGCATAAATCGGGATTCCCTGCTGCTTCAATTCGTCAACAATGGTCGGTGCCCACGTCATCGAACGCATTAGAATGACAATATCCCTGTATTGGATCGGCCGCTTCGTTCCTGATTCCTTATCAACGACTTGAAGCGGTTCATCTCCGTCATAACCGAGCCATTTCCGAATCATCTTTCCATAGGCACGGGCTTCCAGCTGAGCCTTCTCCAAATCTTTGTACCCCTCATCCTCCACGCCATCTCCTTCCTGGGATTCGCGGTCAATCAGGAAAAGCTCAGCATCGGCATCGTCGGCTGTCAGTTCGTCATAAATGGCGTTACTGTAAATGAGTTCGGCATCCTTCTCATACTCCATTTCCCCGACTTCCTCATCCAATACCTGCCGGAAGATGTAGTTCGTCGCATCCAGCACCTCCTTCCTGCTTCGGAAGTTACGTGCAAGATCAATTCGCTCTCCTTCTGACTCTTCCGTTCCATACTTTTTGTATTTGTTGAGGAATAAGGCCGGTTCGGCATGCCGGAATCGGTAAATGCTCTGTTTGACATCTCCGACCATGAACAAGTGCCCCGCTTCGTCCCCCTCCGTAAGAAGGCGAAGCAGCGTTTCCTGAACGAGGTTCGTATCCTGATATTCATCAATCAGCACTTCCGTATACTGGCGCTGGAAGCTTTCGGCTACACTGGAAGCGACGAGACGATCCGGTGATGCCTCTTCATGAAGCAGAATGTTGAGACAGTAATGCTCCAAATCCGAAAAGTCCACGAGCGCCTGTTCCTTCTTCCTCTGTTCGTATCCTGCTTTAAAGTCTTTTACGATCACAGCAAGCTGTTCCATGACAGGATAGAGAGCCTGCATATCTTTCAAATAGCTGTCGAGCGTCCGGGAAAACCACTCATCCCGCAGGTCATTCCATCGTTTCTTATAGCGGTCCCGCACCTTTTTCGCCTTTTCCTTCTTGGCAGGGTCGCAGTCCATTTTTTTACGGGAGAGCGCCACGAACTTTTGGTCGCTCATGAAGCGCTGCATCTCCTCCCACGAATGGGCAAGCGCCCCTTTGGCGTGCTGGATCAACTCCAAATCTGTATCTGCCGTTTCTCCATAGGCGGACGGCCCATCCGGCTCCCTCGTCAACTCCACCAGAAGAAGGGCTTCTTCCTCCATCGCTTTCAGCTGACTGACGACTTCCTGTTTCAACAGTTCAAGCCAAGGCAGATCCGCTTCGGATTCTACATTCTTTACATCGTACATGCGGACCATGTCATCAAGCCATTCCTCCGGCCAGGGGTTCTGGGTCGCGAATGTATAAAGATCCAGAATCAGTGTCTCCATGTCCAAGTCGCTTCGATCACTGGAGAAACGCTCGACGATATCGAAGAACTTGTCCTGTTCTTCTCCTTCTTTCCCATACCACTCTTCAAACAGCTCCTCAAGCACCTCCTGCTGAATCATATCCGCTTCTACTGTATCCGCAATTCGGAATCCGGGATCAAGATCCAGCATATAAGCATAGCGGCGGACGACGTCCATACAAAAGGAGTGAAGCGTCGAAATCGATGCATTCTGTAACAGCGCAAGTTGCTTTTTCAAATGATTGGACCCGGGGTTCGCCTCCAACGCCTTCGCAAGCGCCTGCCCGACCCTGTTACGCATTTCCTGCGCTGCCGCATTCGTGAATGTAACGACTAAGAGCGAGTCAATATCGACAGGACGCTCTGCATGCAGGAGCTTCTGGATAATCCTCTCAACGAGTACCGCCGTCTTTCCTGAACCTGCAGCCGCAGAGACGAGGATATCCGAACCGTGTGTGTAGATGGCACGTTCCTGTTCTTTTGTCCAGCTGACCATCACTCACCCCCCCCCTTTCTTCCTTAATCTCTCCAGTACATCATCATCCTTCATATCCTGAAGTTTACGGTACTGGTGTTCTTCCATCGACGGATCGAACTGACACACGGAGCGGTAGGAACAGAACTCACAGGCGACCTGTTGATTTTTCTGGAAAGGATCAAGGTCGACTCTGCCGTCGGTAATCTTCGTTCCTGCTTCCACCATTAATTCCCGAATATAGTTCTTCAACTGCTCGAATCGTTCGGCGTCCGCCGTCTGCGAACTCTTATAGAATCCGCCGTTCGCCTTCAACGCAGCAGGTACGATCTGGCTGTAGCCTTTCTCAAGTCCCGTATCCATCATCTGGACGACCCGTTCATTTTCAAGCAGAAGACCCTGCATCTTAAACTTCTTGAAAATCTCTTCTTCGATTTTCTCATCCTGCAGCAGCTGTTTGCCTGTGATCATCGGATTATGAACGTGGAAATAAAGCACTCCGGCAGGCGTCGCCTGCATGCCGAGCCAGTTCTCCGCATTCGTCAATACAACGTCCAGATAAGCCAGCATCTGCAGAGACAACCCATAGAAAACATCGACGAGGTTCAGTCCTTTGCTGCTTGATTTATAGTCGATAATGCGTAAATAAAGGTCTTCTTCCGAGAGGGCTTTATCGACCCTGTCGATCCGTCCTCTCAGCATCAAGTCGAAACCGTTCGGAAGCTGGAAGTTAAGCGGCGGAAGCTTGGCATCTCCACCGGTACCAAACCCGAGTTCTAAACCGACCGGAGAGAAGTTGCTTTTTCTCGCCTGCTCGCTGAGCACAAATGCCGCGCGGGCGATGACCTGCTCCAGCTTCTTCTGAATATACTGATAGCGGTTCGAGCTGCGCAGAATCTGATTTTGCAGAATCGGAGCAAGCTGTTGGGTCGCCTGGGCAGCATACTGGTCTGTTTCCATGCGGTTCAATTGGGCAAAGTCGCGCCCCTCCGACTGCACCCACTCTGTGATCTGTTTCAGCGCCTCATGAAACAATTGACCGATATCCGGCGCATCCAGTTTATAGGTGCGCCGTTCGTCCAACTGAAGACTATGCTGGGCGAAGTATTGGTAGGAACAACGGTGATAGGTTTCCAGACGGGACACGCTCGTCTTCACCGTCTTCTCGAATAACTGCTTCGTCGTCTCCTTGGCCAAATCGACCGGTTTATTTTTATAGAACAAGCTCTGCAGCACTCTGTTTGTCAGACCATGTGCCGGTTCGTTTTCCATATACCAATGGAGCACATCCCACCAGACAGGCTGCATGACATATCCCTTTAAATAGCGGGAGAACTGCGAGGTGAGCGCAGACCGGGTCTTGGCCGGATTTGTGATGAAGCGTGTTGCATCATACAAATCATCCGGGTCCTGAAGAAGGACATGCTCCCGGCAGGATGGAAACAGTTCTTCCATACGTTGTATGAGCGTGGCGGGAACTTTCGACTTCCCTTCTTCATTGCTTAACGGATAGCTGATCCACAGCTTGTCTCGTGCCATCGTCAATGCCAAATACACATAAAAACGATCATCAAGGAGCTGGCGATTGCTGCCGTCTGCGAGCTTCAGTCCGAATCCAGCCAGCAAGGAGCGTTCCTCTTCAGATATCATCCCATCGCTCGGCGGCTTCATCGGCCACATACCATCGGTCACACCAAGCAGGAAAGCGGCTTTGATACCTGTCATCCTTGACCGGTCCACACTACCTACGATGACATGATCCATACTCGGCGGGACATGAGCGAAGTTCAGCGACTCCAGTCCGCTTTCCATTGTACTGCGGAAGACCTGAAGAGACATTTTCTCCTCTCCTGCCATTTCCACCATTTCATCGAGCAATTGCAAAAAAGCATCCCACACCTGCCCCTGCTCGCGGCCTCTCTCCAGCTCCCCGGATTCATCATAGAAATCACGCCATTTCTCAAGACGTGCCGGCACTCCGGTCCTTTCCAGCCATAAATAAATCGCCCGGGCGCGCTCTTCGATTGTCTCCGCTGCCCGCAGACTCTCATCGAATTCCTGAAGACCGGAACGGACTTGTTCACGGTAGGCGTTGATGCGCGCCTGCTTCTCCTTTTCTTCATCCGTCTGAGACGTTTGCTCAAAACCACGGAACCGCTGGTACACCCATGGGTTATCGGAAAACCACTGCGTCCTGGAACGGATCCCGTATTCCAGCACATAGTTCTCCAGCTCATCAATGGCATCTTCCGAAAGCGGATATTTCCGGTCCGTCGCCGGGATGAAACCTGTTTTAAGAAGCCGGAAGACCGCATCATAGCGGAAATTCCCTTCTACGACATCGAGGCCCGAGCGAATGAATTCCATCATCGGGTGATTGAGCATCGTTCGTTTCTCGTCGATGAAGACCGGGATTTCATAGTCATCAAACAGCGTTTCAATAACGCTGTGATATACCTCCGGCTCCCGCATGAGGATGGCGATATCTTTGTAGCGGTAGCCTTGGTCGCGAACGAGGTGAAGGATCTCCTGGGCCACACCCTCCACCTCCGCACGGGGATGGACCGCTTCTGCAAGCTTGATCGGCACTTCTCCCTCGAGGCGTGTGCCGGACGCTTATCGTAAAACTCTTCTAAATGAAGAAAGGCCGGCTGTTCCTTCATCCTTCCGACTTTATGATCTAGGATTTCCACACCTTCCACCTTTGCCCCCGTTTCTTCTGCGAGAGCTTTCAAATCTAAATACGTCTGCTTCGTTTCGTGGAAAAGATCGAGCTCAGGATTCTGCTCGTCCTCCGGAAGCTCTGTCGTGAGGGTGACGTGGACGGTCTTCACTTTATCTAAGAGAGCAGCAATTACTCCGTACTCCTGAGGCGTGAAGCTGTGGAACCCGTCGATGTACACATCCGCCTCATCCAAGAACGAAGCGCCCGGAACTTTGGAGGCAAGCAGCTCCAACTGATCTTCACTGTCTATGTACGTATCACGGAGTGCATCAACAAGACGATCATAAATATATGTCAGGTCCTCCAGTTTGTCGCGAAGCCCCTGCTCCTGGCTCGTACGATGGACAAATTGATCCAGAGCTTCCATTTGATTCTGCAAGTCCCCGGGCATGATCCGGTAGCGTTTGAATTCCGTGATCATCGTTTCCAGCTGTTCAATGAACCCTTGTTTTTCCACCGCTTTCTGAAACACCCGCCAATCCGATGTCCGCTCTTCGACGATTTTCCGCAGCATCATCTGGACCCCGGTCGAGGTGATGAATTTCTTCGTGCCGCCGCCTGTTTCCTGAAGAACGCGCCAAGCCAGACGGGAGAAGCTGAACACTTGGGCACGTATCGATCCTTCCACTCCCTCCCGTTTTAACAGTCCGTATTCCTGCTGGAACGTCATCTGCTCCGGGACGATGTACACGATCGCCCGTCCGGTCGGGTCTTTTTTTAATTTCTCTTCGATTTCCGCAAGACAGCGGCTGCTCTTCCCTGCTCCTGAACGTCCGAGCAAAAAACGTATTCCCATCCGATTTCTCCCCTTTTTGTTTTTTTATATGTTATGTCTCATTTTATCATTTCCCCGGCATGTATGAGGCCTGGAGCGCTCATCCACGACACAAAAAAAAGGAACCGCCGATAAAGGCAGTCCCTTGAAGCCTGTCAAAATTGCACTCCCAGCTGATTGAAAGGCCAGTAACGGACATCGACCTTTCCGACCACCTGCCTTACTGGAACAAAACCGAAGTAACGGCTGTCCAAGCTGTCGCGCCGATTGTCTCCCATCACAAATATGTGACCATCCGGCACCTTCTTTTCCCCCGTCACTTCTTCAAGCGTGAAGTCCTCCGTAAACGGCATTCCGTCATGTGGACGCAGTGGATCGAGATACCCTTCATCCATTCTCTTTCCGTTAATGTACAGTTGATCATCCCTGACAGCAACCTCATCTCCGGCAACACCAATCACACGCTTCACATAATCTTCTTCGGCATTCGCGTGAAATACAATGACCTGCTGTCTGCCTACATCACTCCAGTCGTAGACTACTTTATTCACCATCAACAGATTGCCGTCATAGAGCGTCGGTTCCATTGATTCCCCGTCTACGATGTAGCTTGCGAACAAATAGTTTCGGAAGACGAAGGCCAGTACCAGTGCGAGAAGTACGATCCGGATAGCTCTGCGGTATTTTCTCATCCTCTGATCCTCCAGGTAGTTATACTACAAACATTCTACCCTTACGAGAATGAAAATAACCTCAGCGGTATGTTTTTTCGTCCATCTTCTTCTGGATTCTCTTCTCGAGGTATTTCCCCAGGATCCAGAAGAGAAGGATACATACACCTACGACAATCGATTTCATAGGATTCTGCGCAAACGAGGCAATGCTTGCACCAATATAGGATATGGTAAAGATCATCACGGATTTCCCCAGCAGAACAGCGAGTATGAATTGCTGCTTACTGACGTTTGACAGTCCCGACACAATATTGATGATCGAGGATGGTGAGAATGGAAAACACATGAGAAGAAACAACGGACCGAACCCGTGCTCCTCTACCCATCGAACGACCTTCCTGACCTGTTTCTGGTTCGTGATCTTTTGAAAAACACGCTTGTCCCCTAGCCGTCTGAAAATGAGGAAGACCCCTATAGATCCAAGAACAGCACCAAGCCAAGAGTACAGGAATCCCTTGAACAACCCGTACACCACCGAATTAGCCAATACAAATGCAACCAGCGGAAGAAAAGGCAAAAATGCCTCCAGCAGTGGAAATAAGATCCCCGGCACCGGACCGAACTTCTCCAACCCTTCCAGCTGCCTGATGATATAATCGAATAATTGATCGTTCTCAGCAAGGTTGCGCCACTGATCGATCTTTCCCGTCACACTATTCATGTTGCAGCTCCTTATGTACCTGCCTTCGATGCAGTCTTTATTTTCTATTTTAACCAAAAAGACCGCTCTCCGCCAGAACTCAACGTATTCCCCGCCCTTGTAATTCCATTTTATCCCTCTCCCAAAAACCCGCTTGCATAATTACAGGTCCAGCGTGGTATAATACAAACAAGAACAAACGTTCGCTTTTCGGAGGGGAATGGAATGAGGTATTTGAAACAACAAGAACTGGATCTCGCATCCCGCTACTTATTTCTATCTATGGCGATCACCGTGATCCGGCAGGACAGAAAACATGTGGAGCAGGGGAAATTCAAAATCAAAGAGCCTTACATGGAGATGCTTGGAAAGATGGAGGTGGAAGCACGGAAAGAGCGGAAGGAATTGAGAAAGCAGATGGACCAGCGGAATTTGCAGGTCGTGGAATCCGGACGTAATGATTCCTTCACTTCCTTCCTGTTCCTTGCCCACGGGTATGAAGAGAAACGAAACTACTTCAACCCGGCTATAAGGAAAAAGGTCGAGAATATCCTATTTGAACTTATGAGAAGGTCTCAGCAATCCGGTCAGCCTGGCGGAACCGGTCCTGCAGGATAACCTGCAGATGGGCGGCGCGCTGAATCTGATTGGCAAACATCCCATAAGATACAGGCAGATTCACGGATTCTCCATTTGTAAAATGGACCGTAATCGTATGGTCGGGTTCAGAAACGTAGGTGAGGACATATTTGTGGGCAATCCAGGTGCAATCCTTGCGTTTTGGGGAAATAATAGGGAAGAAGTAAATGCTCATGGCTTCGGAAACCACAATCGGGGGTTTATGCGTGTAATTGGTCACCTGCTTTGTCCCGGCCAGACGTCCTTCCAGGCTGCTTGCAAAATATCGACAGGAATCATCAACGATATCGCTCGGGCACTTGGTCATATCAAACCTGTCTCCAAGCTCGAGCACTTCCGTGTAGACTTGTCCATCCTCGTTTTCTTTTGCAAGCAGCGCCATCGTGTGGGAATTGATTTCATAATCTTCCATTCGAATATACGTCATCCAATTCAATCCTTTCCATTCAAGTTGCGGTCGTCCATCCACATAGGTCGAACTGACCGCTTATCTTCTTCAATTTACCAAAAATAGTCCGAAAAGTCTAAACTTTCTCGAAAAATGTTTTTTTCACTCTGTTATACTACAATTATTGATCTTTCCATTTGCTTTTCCTTCTTCTTCTGAAGAACGGGCCTCCTGACCGAAGCCGGGGTTAAGTAAGGTGAAGAATTCAAGCTCCGGCTGAAGCTTTTGTTTTTCTTTCTGTCTGTCATTTTCCAACATGATCATCCCCTCTATTTCGCTAACTGCGCCATCCATCGCCGCCTTTTCCAAATCGATCCGCTCCAAAACCAAATCCAAGGAGGATTTATTATGTGGAACCGCAAAAAGAAACAGACCGGCGGAAAAGAGCCGGAACAAAAAGACCTATCCATTCATGATATCAGGAAAGCCGTCCATTCCTATGCCGACGCGAAACCGAAAGAAGTGACGCTCAGCGTGCTCATCCAGGATGATTTAACACTGGATTATGAGCTGCTCTTCCCCTACCTGCACGCTGTCCCTAAAGACACGTTTTACATGTCACGCGAAACATATCAACTGTTCGAGGAGCAGGATAAGGACCTGGCTCATGACATTGACATGGTCCAGCATGCCCTGGATCTCTATATGAAGCAGACACAGGAGCTTCCCATCATCGATGGAGATCCATATAAACGGATAAGTTATTATAAGCTGGAGAGACTCGGCCTGTTACCGTATCGTCCGGAAAGGGATTTCTATCTGACAAAAGAGGAATATATGATCACCTATCAAAACCGGGGGGATGAATGATCTGGATAAAAAAAAGACCAATGCTCACGTGAGCATTGGCAAAAAGAGACGACTGGTTAACTTTTGAGTGAGGGAATAAATTGTTTGAAAAAGTTCTTTTGAGAGGAAAGCACTTTTTCAACGCTGCACTCATCAGTAAGCAAGTTACTGACCTATTTATGACAACCAATCATAAATAGTTGAGATAAATAAGCATCAGCGCTTATCTGATTCTATTGTAATATATTCTTTCTCCTATATCACCGAAAAAAAGTTGCGGTATTCCGCAAATCCATTGCGAATTTTCAAATAAATTACAACCGAATACCCACTTACCTATCCGCCCTCAGGCACCGATGACCTGGTCCTGTTCGCGTTTCAATTCCGCTTCCTGCTGTTCGTATTGCTGATGGAGAGATTCTAGTTCTGCAACAGCTGCATACGTCCTGCTTCGTAAATCTTCAACTTCTTTCTGGGATGCTTGAATTTTATTTTGGACGAACCAATCAACGACCAGACTGTCAAAGAAGTAGTCAGCTGCAGCCCATCCGCTGGAAACTTCCAATTTCACTTCATAATGGTCGTGAAGGTCGTCAAGCTCATTTGCGAATGTCCGCAAATATTGTTGCGCTGTTCGGATGTAGCGATCCGCATCATCCAGTTCGGAATGTTTGACGGCGGTGGTCCAAAAACCGCCGCCAACCATATCGAGTACGCCCCAGTTCTCTGCTGATGACAGAGAAGCTGCAGCTTCGTCCAACGCCGAACCCGCCTGCTTTCCTGCCGTTACAGCTTCCTCTATCTCCACAAGTTCTGCTTGAAGGAAAGAACGCTGGTTTCCAAGCTCTATTATTTTTCTTCCTTTTTGACTGCCTTTTTTAATCAAATCTGCTTTTTTCTCCTGGTAACAGCGATCGTACTCCCTCTCAGGATTTCCAAGTGCAGAGATGGCGGCTTCCATCCCGGAAATCTCCCGCTGAATCTCTTTAACCGCCTGTTTTACCTCCCTCCACTTAAGACGCGCTTCGACAACCTCACGCTTTTCTTTCTCCATCCGTTCCAGCTTTCTTCCACTCACGGTAACGAAGAGGTTCATTAGACTCATCTTCTCGAGTTTCTCTACGTCTTCCTCCTCTTCTTGCAGCTTATGCCGGAGTGTCTCCTCCTTAAGCCGAAGCGCCTCCGCTTCTGCGATTCGTTTCTCCCTTTTACGCTCCAGCTGATCTTTTTCGTACATCTTCTTCTTTGCATCCATCAGCAAATCATGTAATTCTGCCATTCCAGTCACCTTCCTTTTTATCTCTTCTACCTTTTACGAGGGATGAAAGCTTTTGGTTCCCATTTTATGTCATACAAAATAATCACGGAAGGCCAATTCCTCCAGAAGGTGGAGGGGAAGCGGGCAGACTCCAGCAGGATCAGCGCAACAGGTGAGCCCCTGGAAGCGCGACGCGATGGAGACTCATCGGCCACCCACGTGGAAAGTGTCCTTTTTCCGGATCCCGCTGCTCCTCTCCATAAAAACAGCCAACCAAAAAGACGCTTTCTTAGAAAACGTCCTTTTAGTGGTAGAACTGTATTTAGATGAAAGCCGTCCACACCGGTCAGGAATTGGTGAGTTGTTCGCGAAGATTCCTGCGAAGGATTTTACCTGTCGTATTCTTCGGCAGCTCTTTCATGAACTCGATTCTTGAAGGACGTTTGTATTTGGCCAGTTTTTCCTTGCAGTAGTTTTTCAGCAGATCCTCCGTAAGCAGTGGGTTCTTTGAAACGACAAAACTGATCACCGTCTCTCCCTGCTCCGGATCGGGTGCACCGACAACAGCTGCTTCTGTTATATCTTCATGGTGGTAAAGAACTTCTTCCACTTCCCTCGGGTACACATTGTAACCGCCGACAATGATCATATCCTTTTTCCGATCGACGATATAAATATAACCATCCTCGTCCATCCGGGCCATGTCTCCCGTATAAAGCCAGCCATCGCGGATTGTGACAGCCGTCTCTTCCGGAAGCTTATAATACCCTTTCATGACGTTGGGACCTTGGACAACGAGTTCTCCAACCTCTCCCGTGTCGACCTCTTCCCCGAGCTCATCCACGATTTTATTAACAACATTCTTTATATTCATACCGATCGAACCGGGCTTCCTTGGACGGTCCAGCGGATTGAATGCGGTTACAGGAGACGCTTCGGAGAGCCCGTACCCCTCAGAAATACGCACCTCAAACCGCTCTTCAAATGATTGAAGCAGAGAAACAGGCATAGAAGACCCCCCGGAGATACACAGACGCATATGGCGGAATGTCGGCTCCTGTCCTGCACCGGTTTGGAGCAGATAATTGTACATCGTCGGAACTCCGGCGAATACGGTAGCCTTATGCTCCTCTGCGACGGCAAAGACTTCCTGAGGAGAGAACTTAGGAACGACGAGCACCGTTCCACCATTCATCAAAGGGGCATTCAAGCTGACCGTCAAACAGAACACGTGGAACATGGGAAGTGTCGCTATGACACGGTCCTCCGCGTTGATCGCTAAGTAATCCGCCACGTCTATGGCGTTGGAATACAGGTTCCGATGGGTGAGCATCGCTCCCTTCGGTTTTCCGGTCGTACCGGATGTGTAAAGAATGACGCCCACATCCTCTTCGTTTAAAGGCGGCCCTTCAAACAAAGGGTCTCCTCCTGCGACTACACTTGTAAACGATTTCATTTTTTCCGAAAGCGAAGAAGCGGAATGATCGATCCCGGACCCTGTGTCCGCAGCGAAGTAATGAAGGATATCCAGGGACTCATCCATATACTCAAACTGCTCAAGGAGGATGTCCATCGTAATGACAGCCTTCACATCGCCATTCTTTAAAATATAGCTCATTTCATCCACGGTATAAGTCGGATTGATCGGGATGACCGTCGCTCCTGCACGAAGGGAACCGTAAAGACCGATCATAAACAGAGGACTATTCCCACTCACAAGCGCGATATGATCCCCGCTTCCATATCCAAGCTGCGACAACGCACCAGCAAATTTCGTAACCGACGAATCAAACTCCTGGTAACTGACCCGTTTGCCCTGAAATATGTAAGCATCGCTCTCGGGCTGTCTGCCGGCGGTAAGCGACAGCTGTTCGCTTAAGTTCATGCATGCTCCTCCTCAATGAATGAATAATCATTCAATTTATTAATTTTCTATATAATTATAAAATACTGACAATTATTTAGCAACTTTTGCAAAATAATAGAAAAACACCGGTGCGTCCTATCCGCACCGGCGTCCTCCTTAATAAATCATTTCCAGAAAATCTTCTTTCGTTATCTTCCCAAGGTAGTACGACACATCCATGTCATCTAAAGCCGCAGAAAGCGATTGACGGTCATATTTCGTACCGATCAGCGCATCTTCCACTTCTGAGATGTCACCAACGCCGAAGAAGTCTCCAAAGATCTTCGCATTCTGTATATATCCCTTCGTCACGTCCAGACGAATGTCATAACTGCCGGCACCTTCGATACGCTTCGTATGCTGAATGTTGAATTTCGGTGATTTTCCGTAATTCCAATCCCAGTTCTTATAGCGCTCCTCCGCGATTTTGTGGATATTCGCCCAGTCGTCTTCTGTCAGCTTGTACTGTGGTACATCGGCTGCGTCTTCGACATCAAAAATATAGCGGAGAATTAATTCTTTGAATTCCTGCATGGAGATCTTTTCGTCCATGAATTCAGAGATGTTGGCCACGCGGCTGCGAATGGATTTAATACCCTTCGATTTTATCTTCTCTGTCTTGACATTCAGGGCAGAGACGACATTCTCGATTTCTGAATCCAGCATCAGCGTGCCGTGACTAAACATTCTTCCCCTGGTGGAAAACTGAGCGTTTCCTGAAATTTTGCGACCGTCCTCAGCGACAATATCGTTACGCCCGGACAACTCAGCATTGACACCGAGTTTCTTAAGCGCCTGCGTTACCGGTTCTGTAAACTTCGCGAAATCATGGAAACTGTCTCCGTCGTCCTTCGTAATGAAACTGAAATTCAAGTTTCCAAGGTCATGATAAACGGCACCGCCGCCGGAAAGCCGGCGTACCACATGGATGCCGTTCTCCTCGACGTAATTGGTGTTGATCTCTTCCACCGTGTTCTGGTTCTTTCCGATGATAATCGACGGTTCGTTGATATAGAACAGCAGATACGTTTCGTTAATATCCAGGTTTTTCAAAGCGTACTCTTCAATAGCCAGGTTGATTCTTGGATCGTTAATTCCTTCATGATCGATAAAAAGCATACCGTTCATCCTTTCAGTCCGTTATTCCCTCTCTTATTGTAAGCGTTCCGACAAAGTTAGACAATGATTTTACCCATCCCAGGACCATCCTTCCTCTGCTAGGTGGATCGTTCCCGAAAAAACATCCTCCGCCTCCTGCTTCAGTTTTGTCCAGGAGCCGAAGTGCGGGAGATGGCTGAGCAGGAGTGTATCGACACCGGCGTCTCTTGCAATCGTCGCTGCTTCCGTACTCGTCATATGGCCTGGACCTTTCCCGTCCATTCCTTTGTAGAAATTCGTATCGGTAATAAGCAGATCTGCATCCTTAGCAAATCGTGCCCAGGTTTCTTTATAACTCGTATCCGCTGTATAGACGACCGTCTGCTCTCCATCGGTTATCCTCATGCCGTAACACGGAACGGGATGTGCTGTTGGGTGAAAGTCTATACGGAAAGGACCGACATGCAGCGGCTGCTCCGGCTCATAGGCGATTCCTTCTGTGTATTGATGGGTCAGGGCGGAAAACTTCTCTTCGTCTTCCAGATGTCCATAAATCGGCAGGATCTCCTCCGTCTGTTTCAGGTTATTGTGAACAAGCCACGCATACTGCAACGGACCTACATCCGCCATATGATCCTGATGATAATGGGACAGGACAACCGCATCTATGTCTTCCAGTTTCCGAAACTGCTGGAGCCTGGACAATACACCGCTTCCGCAATCCACCAGCATGGAGAAGCCGTCTTTCTCAAATAAATAGCCGGACGTCGCACTTCCAGGACCGGGAAAGGCACCCCAATAGCCTATTACTGTAAATTTCAATTCACTCACTCCCTGTATCTTTTTTCCTATTTATCAATTGTTTTATAACAGTTGGTTGATTTCTGAATATTGTTATAATACAATGATTTTACATTAAAAGTAATTGGAGGCGTTTACAAATGATGAATATTCTAGAATTCTTCCGCAACCTACCGAAAAAACACTGCTCTACCTGTGGGCAGGTTATCGATGAAAAAGCAGACTGCTACGGAAACCTCTGCGACGAATGTGACCATCCGGCCCGCTAATCTTATTATTCCACAAATATCATAAGAAAGAACAGGAGATTTCAAGCAGCCGAGGCTGCTCTTTTTTTTGCACAAAAAAACCACCCGGCAGAGTTTCTACTGGATGGAGAGTTTCTTTCGCTTCGTGGAATTGCGGATAAGTAATTGATGAGGGTAAACATACCTTCTCGGCATGACGGCTCCTGGATGGAGAAGCTGCTGAATCAGTATTTCAACCGTTTTATCCGCCATCTCCGTGACAGGTTGTTCCACCGTCGTGACAGAAGGTACCATCAGAAGGGAAATCATTTGATTATCGAAGCCGATGACTGCCAGGTCTTGTGGAATGCTCCAATCCGATGATGCCGATTCATAGATAAGCCCCGCGGCCACTTCATCTGATCCTGTGAAGACCCCGTCGATGTATGGATGATCTTCCTTGATGAAATGGAAGACCTTCTGCCCGTCCCCCACATCCATCGCCCAATCAACAGCAACCACTTCCGTCAGGTCCATTCCTGCTTCTTCCAATGCCTGATCGAACCCATGCCGTCGCTCCCTCACAAGATGCGACCCCGGACCTCCACTGACATAAGCAAAATGGCGGCAGCCCTGTTCAATGAGATGGGAGGTGGCTTCGTAGGCGGCCTGCCTATGATCCATATGCACCATAGGAATAAGCGGCTCGTCCATATATTCATTACAAAAAACAATCGGACCGGACTCCAAATACGGCTCCACTTCCTTCCAATCATTAACGACAGAAGCCATAATCATCCCATCCACCTGCTTGGTTTTCAACAACTGCAGATAGTCTATTTCTTTTTTCTTGGAATCGTGTGTCTGGCAAACAATGACCTGATAACCCCATTCCGACGCTTTCTCCTCAATTGCCTCGATCAAGTTTCCGAAGAAAGGATTCGTGAGACGAGGCAGGAGCACAGCGATCGTTTCCGTCCTTTGACTGCGGAGCCTTCGAGCAGAAGAGTTCGGGACATATCCCAGTTCCTTCATCGCCTGAAGGATACGCTGGCGTTTCTCCTCCGTCACGTAAGGCTGATCATTGATAACCCGGGATACTGTTGTCCGGGACAATCCCGCAAGTTTTGCTACATCTTCAATTGTAGCCATTCCTACTCCCCCTTGATGTTATCTTGAAAACGTTTCCAATTATCATGATACTAATCCTTCCGCCATCTTGCAAGCCCTTTCACTATACGAATCATAATATTTTTCCTTTTTATGTAATGGATCATAGGTGCTGCGCGCTTAACGTACGATTATTAAAAGGAAAAAAAGGGAGTGTAAGCGTGGAGAAGGTCCTTATTTTCGCAGATCCCGGAGTGGATGATGGATTCGCCCTGCTTTATGCACTTAACCATCCGGACATCACCGTTACAGGTATCGTTGCAGATTATGGGAACGTCAGCCAGGAAGATGCTTTAAAGAACATCACGTTCCTGCTTGACCTGACCGACCAGCAGCAAATTCCAGTGATTGTTGGAGCAAAAAGACCGCTGTCAGGAAATCCTCCCGAGTATTTTTATGACATCCACGGAGTACACGGCCTTGGGTTTGTCGTCCCTGACAAATGCATCCAGCGCATCCACCCATTCCAGAAAATCTATCAAATCATCGATCAATATCGATCCGAATTGACCATCATCAGCCTTGCACGGCTGACTTCCCTCGCCCTCGCGTTCATACAAGCGGAGAGCAATGTAACGAAAGTGAAACAGACGCTTCTTATGGGCGGAGCTTTCCTCGTTCCCGGAAACCGAACGCCGCTTGCAGAAGCAAATATATACGGCGACCCACACGCAGCCGCGACGGTCATATCCAACAGCCGCAATACGACGCTCCTCCCGTTAAACGTCAGCAACCGGGCCATTGTTCCGGATCACATGATTGAATCCATTGCGAAGCAGGCGTCCGGTCCATATAGCAGCATCCTTATTCCGATGATCCGCTACTACAGCAAACAGTACGAAAAAATCCTGCCTGATGCAGGCGGTGCACCTCTGCACGATCTAATTGTTTTCTCCTATTTAATGCATCCGGAGCACTACCAGGTCGTCCATAAACAGGTCGAAGTCGTAACTGCCGGTCCATCTAAAGGGCTGACCTATGCTGATTTCCGCGCCGCTCCGGAGAAGGTACCGGGATCACCGGTCCACACCATTGCCCTTGATTTCAACAAGGAGCTTTTCCTCGACGACATCATGAAGGTGTTGGCATAGAAAAAGCTGCCGCACGTGTGCGACAGCTCCAGTTAGTTATTCAAATAGTCCACGACTTTCCGGACAGCCGCTTCTCCTTGATCGATACAGTCCGGCAGACCGATACCGTAAAAAGAACCACCAGCCAGATACACCCCCGGCAGGTGTTCGGCCATTTCTTCCGTCACGTGCTTCAGTCGATCCTTATGACCGACTTTGTATTGCGGCATACCGTGGTGCCAGCGGGTGACAACGGAGAATTCAGGGGCTGCCGTTATGTTCATCGTCTTGTTCAAATCCTTAAGGACTAACGCTTCTATCTGCTCGTCTGACAGATCGACCACTTCCTGATCGTCCGGTTTCCCGACATAGCAGCGCAGAAGGACTTTCCCTTCAGGGGTGGAATGCGGCCACTTCTTGTGGGTCCACGTACAAGCAGTGATTCGGAAATCACTGTTCCTCGACACGACAAAGCCCGTCCCATCAATATCCTTCTTAATAGCAGATGCGTCAAAAGCCATCGCAATGTTGGCGACAGACGTTGCATTCTTCTCCTTGAACGGCTCGAAGAAATCATACTGCGAGAACAAACGGCGGACAACGAAATGCGGAACCGCCAGAACGATCGCATCTGCCTGTTTGACCGTGCCGTTACTTAAGAGAAGGTGATACCCTTCCTCTTTCTTTTCAATATGATCGACACCTGTCCCTTTATGAACAGAACCAGGTTCTAAATGATCCTCAACCGCATCAACGAGTGAACCAAGTCCGCGCTTCAGCGTACGGAAAGCACTCGGCTTCTTCTGTCCTTTGACAGGCTTCGGGATCTTCCGCGTGGCACGAAGTCCTTTGATTAAGCTGCCATATTCCTGCTCCAAATCGTAGAAATCAGGGAACGTGGCCTGCATGCTCAATCGATCGATATCTCCGGCATAGATTCCCGATAACAGCGGCTCTACCAGGTTCTCGACAACCTGATTGCCGAGACGGCGGCGGAAGAAAAGTCCGAGCGACTGATCGCCTTCCACGGTTTTCTTCGATTTGATCAAGTCCATCGCCGCCCGCACTTTGCCTGCCGGAGTAAACAGTCCGGAAAAAAGAAACGGCCGAATCCTGGTGGGTATTCCCATAAAGGAACCGCTCGGCATCTTATGAAGCCTGCCGTTCACAAGAATGTACGACTGACCTGTCCCGTTTGGAACAAGCTCACTTCCAAGGCCTACCTCCCTTGCTAGGCGCCCTGCGGATTCTTTTCTCTCAAGGAAAGAATCGGGGCCACGCTCAATCGTGAAACCATCCTTCTGATACGTATGAATTTTACCTCCGAGGCGATCACCGGCTTCCATGAGCTGAACATTCATGTCCTTCCCGGAAGACTTCGCCTCTTTCTGAAGATAATAAGCTGCCGTTAAACCGGTGATACCGCCACCGATGACAACAACATCCTTCTTCTGTCCCATCCGTATCCCTACTCTACTTCAGCCAAGACGACTTCGGCCAAGGTCTGAATAAATTGAGGATTGGTATTCGGCATTTCCGGACGATAGTAATTCGCTCCAATTTCGTCACAGACGACTTTACACTCATAGTCGTTGTCGTACAGAACTTCGAGATGATCCGATACGAAACCGACGGGAGCATAGACGAAGCTGGTGTAACCGTTCTTCTCATACAGCTCTTTCGTCAAGTCCTGCACGTCCGGACCGATCCACGGATCCGGGGTGTTCCCTTCACTCTGCCAACCGATTTCATATTGTTTAATTCCTGTAGATTCAGAGATGAGTTCTGCTGTCTTCTTCAGCTGATCCGGGTATGGATCGCCGCCTTCAAGAATTTTCATCGGCAGGCTGTGAGCAGATACGATCAAGCACGCCTTCTCCCGTTCTTTTTCATCCATCTTGGCATACTCCGCTTCAATAACGCCGCTCCAATAATCGATAAATCCTTCTGCATCGTACCAGCTCTCGACAGATTGGATGGAAATGCCGTGTTTGTCCGCTTCTTCTTTTGCGCGACCGTTATATGATTTGACGCTGTACGTGGAATAGTGTGGGGCGAGAACGATGGAGACAGCCTCCGTAATCCCGTCTTGCGCCATTTGCGCCACCGCATCTTCCACGAACGGTTCAATATGTTTCAATCCAAGGTAAAGCTTGAATTCCACTTCATCCTGGATACCATTCAACTTATCTTCCAAAGCTTTTCCTTGGTCTTCTGTAATTTTAGCAAGAGGAGATATGCCGCCGATGGCGTCATACCGCTCGCGCAAATCCTGAAGCAGTTCTTCAGACGGTTTACGTCCTCTGCGTATATGAGTGTAGTACCTTTCCAAGTCCTCTTCTTTATAGGGCGTTCCATAGGCCATCACTAACAGCCCCATGCGTTTTTTTGCCATACTTATACACCTCTTCCGCTCTTTTTCGAATAATCATGAATCAGATTCGTCAATCGCTTCAGCGTTTCAGGCTTGATGTCCGGCGTCACACCGTGACCAAGGTTGAAGATATGGGCGGGATGCTTCCTGCCTTCATCAATGATACGTTTGGCACGCTCCTCGATCACTTCCCAGTCCGAAAGCAAAAGGGAAGGATCCAAGTTGCCCTGAAGCGGTTTTGTGATTCCGGCTTCTCTTGCTTCTGTAATCGACATTCTCCAGTCGAGACCGATGACGTCCACAGGAAGGTCATTCCATTCGTTGATCAAATGACGGGCACCGACACCGAACGTGATCAACGGGACACCTTCTTCTTTCAATTCAGAGAAGATCCGCTCCATGACAGGCTTGATATAAGTGCGGTAGTCTTCAACATTAAGGGAACCGACCCAGGAATCGAAGATCTGGATCGCTTTCGCACCAGCGGCGACCTGTGCCTTCACATAGGTAATCACCATGTCCGCCAATTTCTCCATCAGCTTGAACCAAGTCATCGGCTCACTGTACATCAACGCTTTCGTCTTATTATAGTTTTTGGACGGTCCGCCTTCAATCATATAGCTTGCGAGAGTGAAAGGTGCCCCGCTGAAACCGATCAACGGTACGGTCAGCTGTTCTCTCGTAAGCAGCCGGATCGTATCCATGACATAAGGTACATCCGACTCCGGATCGATGGACCCTAGTTTCTCGATATCCGCTTTACTTTTGATCGGGTTATGAATCACCGGCCCGATGCCTTTCTTGATCTCGACATCGACACCGATCGCCGGGAGCGGAGACATGATGTCTTTATAAAGGATAGCTGCGTCCACCCCGTACTGTTCAACCGGAAGCCTTGTTACATAAGCACAAAGCTCCGGTTCATGAGTAATTTCGAACAGCGAATATTTCTCTTTCAATTTCCGATATTCCGGTTGGGAACGTCCGGCCTGACGCATAAACCAGACCGGAGTATGATCCGTCTCTTCCCCTCGAAATGCTCTCAATATCGTATCGTTTTCGATTTTATTCATCCTAAGGACTCCTTTATCACGTTCATCATTTATCCGCTTTCAACTATAACGATTTATCTTTTATGTGTATAGAAAAAAGGATAATTTGTCACTATTTTGTACTTTTTAACACGAGTCATCCGAAGGTAACGACGTTGGACCGGCGTCCTTCTTTCCCTGTTAATGGGTCATAAGGGACGATATAGTACGATTCCTGCTGGAACAGACGGAATCCATTGATCTTGTATTCTCCTTTACCAGTCACTTCTCCAACCTTAACATCTTCTCCGTTTTCCATTTTAAAAATACGGTAGATGATCCGGTCATCCTCAGGTACAGACCAGGTGATCGTGTGCCGGAACGAAGCAATTCCGCCAAACCCGGCATCAGCACGGGCATCATCAATGACCGGCAGTTCGATTGGATCAGGCAGGCTCTCCACGCCGTCCGGTTTATCGAACGTTTCCTGCAGAGGTTGCTGCTGATCGATCCGGCTAAGAATTTCTTTCATCAACCGTGTCGGATACACACTGCTCCCATTCAGGACCTGATTGCCTCCGCTCTCATCATAGCCCATCCAAAGAGCGCCTGCGTACTGCGGGGTATAGCCTGTGAACCATACATCCTTCTTACCATTCGTGCCCGTCTTGCCCGCAAGCGCCTTCGGATAATTTCCAGCATCAGCTGTACCTTCTTCCACTGTCGCTTGCAGCATTTCCGTCATATACCAGGACGTCTGCGCATCAAACACTTTCGTTACAGAAGGCTTATGCTCATGGATGACTTCATCATTCCGGTCGAGGATCTTCCGAATCGTGTAGCTGTCCCGTACCGCTCCTCCTTCCGGAAAGGCGCCGTAAGCTTCTGTCATTTGTATAGGCGAGTAGCCGGTCGACAACCCCCCCAGTGCGATAGCAAGACCTTTATCTTTCGTCGGCAGGCCAAGCTTATCCAAGTACCCTTTTGCATAGGATATTCCGATTTTATCGAGCAGCCAGACGGCCGATACGTTCTTTGATTCCATCAAGGCCTGATACAGGGAAACTTCCCCGTCATATTGACCATCATGATTCTTCGGTTCAAAATCTCCGAAGCCCTGAAACTCATCGGACAAAAGGGAGAACGGGTCATAGTCGCCGGTCATAAGAGCCGGCCCGTACACCGCCAGCGGTTTAATGGTGGAGGCCGGGGGCCGCTTCGCCTGTACCCTGTTGAAGTCTCCATGCTGGAAATTGCGTCCTCCGACCACGGCTACCAACGCACCGGTTCGGTGATCCATCAACGTGAAAG